>CAXMLS010000534.1:0-3040 GCA_964194235.1 uncultured bacterium
GATGTGTATAAGAGACAGGATATACGGATAGTGGCTCGGCATCTAAATCGAAATTCACGAAAATAAATTGTTCCCAGGTTTCCACGCGAAGCGGAACCATCCCCATATTGCTGCGGTCGAAGAACTCCACGCCTTCCACGTCCGGGGTACCGATCAGTCGCCCATCCAGCGTGTAGGTCCAGCCGTGATACTGGCAGCGCAATACATTTTTGCAGCCGCTGCCCAGCGCAATCGGTCCAGCGCGATGCCGGCAAACATTGCTGAACGCGCGAAGAGTTCCCTCTTTATTCCGCACCACGATAATCGGTTCACCTGTTACATCGGCGGTAAAAAAACTTTCCGGATCGGCGATGGTGCGCTTCACGCCATTGGTTTCTCCGCACTCGTGACTCAACGTTCCCACAAGCTGCCAAGTTCGCAGAAAGATGCGCATCTTTTCAATTTCGAGGATTGCCGGGTCGGTGTAAAACTTGGAAGCGAGCGTGTGCGCGCATTCGATCTGTTCGTTCACGTCAAGATGCAGCGGCTTGGTGCTCATGCGCATAGCTCCGCAGGTGAACCATTTTCCGCGGACAACATTTAGAACTTTCTCGTTTCTTGGCGCGACCAGCGCTCTATGACCACTTTCGATTCCGTATAGAACTCCACCGCGTCCCGGCCCTGTCCGTGCAGAATGCCGAAGAAGCTGTCTTTCCATCCGCTGAACGGGAAATACGCCATTGGTGCGGCCACGCCGATATTGATACCGATGTTCCCTGCTGGAGCTTCGTAGCGGAATTTTCGCGCCGCCGAACCGCTGGTGGTAAACAGCGAGGCTTGGTTTCCGTATGGGCTGCGGCGAAGAAAGTCCATCGCCTCGTCCATGCTATCCGCGTGCACCAGGCTCAGCACCGGTCCAAAAATTTCTGTGTGCGTTAACTGGCTGGACGCCGGCACGCCATCCAGAATCGTGGGCTTCACGAAATTGCCGGATTCATGGCTCGAGATTTTTGCGTTGCGACCATCGACAATGGGTTTCGCGCCCTCCGCCACGCCAGTGGCGATCAGCGACTCAACGCGTTTTTTGCTCTCGCTGCTGATCACTGGACCCATCTGCGTGTCCGGAGCAAGACCGTTGCCAACTCGAAGAGCAGACGCGGCGCGAGCAATAGAGTCGCTGAATTTCTTCTGCGCCTCGCCAATCGTGACTGCCACGGAAACCGCCAGGCATCGCTGCCCGGCGCAGCCGAACGCGCTGTCACCGATAATTTGCGTTGCCAGTTCCATGTCCGCATCGGGCAGAACGATTACGTGATTTTTCGCGCCGCCCTGACATTGCATGCGTTTGCCGCTCGCAGCCGCCCGCGCATAAACATGTTTGGCAACGGGCGTCGAGCCAACGAAACTGATCGCGCGTACTTGTGGGTGATCGCACAACGCGTCGACAACCGCGCGGCCGCCATTCACCAGGTTCACGACGCCTTTCGGTAGTCCGGTCATCTCAACCAGTTCAATGACGCGGCGCATCGTCAAAGGCACGCGCTCCGACGGTTTCATCACCAGCGTATTCCCACAGGCAATCGCGTAGGGCAAAAACCAGAACGGAATCATCGCCGGAAAATTGAACGGAGTGATCGCCGCGACGACGCCAAGCGGCTGGCGAATCATCATTTCGTCCACTCCCGGAGTCACGTCCTCCAGGTTATAACCCTGCATCATCATCGGAATTCCGCAGGCTACTTCCACGTTTTCGATACCACGGCGAATTTCCGCTTTGGCTTCAGCCAGGGTCTTCCCGTTTTCCACGGTGATGAGCCGCGCAATTTCGTCGATGTGTTCGTCGAGCAGATTTTTCAGCTTGAAAAGATATTGAATGCGCTCGCCAGGAGGCGTCCGTCGCCACGCTGGAAAAGCATCCGCAGCGGCTTGCACCGCGCCATCGACATCGGCAGAAGTGGAGAGGGGCGTGCGCGCCAGCAATTCGGCGGTCGCGGGATTTGTAACGTCCGCATATTCCTGAGTGGCGGAACGACGCCACGCTCCGTGGACATAGTTTTGCAATTCTAAAGCTTGCGTAGTTGCGCTACTGCTCATGCCTGTTTCCTCGTGTGTGCTGGCCGCGGAAGTCTGCCAACCGTAAAGTGGATGGGGGTAGTTTACCAAAAAAATGTAAGGTCGAAACGGCTATCCAGATGTGTAAGCGCGTTATAAGGTTTTCCGCGAGGCTTCGTCGCGTTTCGCCCGCCAGGCAAACCACGCAACCGTCGCCAACATGCCCAACCATCCAAGCATCCGGGTAGTTCCGCCGATCTTTTGATCCTGATTCAGCAGGCCCCATTGACCAAACAGGATTTCCCAGTCGTGGTCGCCGGAACCAACCAGCGGCAGAGCTTGCGCGCGAGCGTCCGCCATGTACGTGCCGATGTAGAGAAAATTCTCAAAGAACCAAAAGCTGCAGAAAGCGACGGACGTAACTTCCCGCTGCCAGAAAAAATACACGCCGCACAGTAGCGGCACCACTAATTCCCCGAGTGTGCCGCCCAGAATCGTAATCGTGTAGCCAAACCAGCCGAAGAAAAAATGCCCGGCCTCATGAATGATCAGGTTGACGTAGTCCAGGAACAGAAAACCGGAATGATCCAACGCGGCGTACAAGAGAAAAACCGCATACACAATCAGCCGGCCGATGGCCGCAATACGGCTCACCGGCTTCCAGTCACCGAAGGTTTCTTCCAGCAAGGCCACGGATGAACTACTTTTGGATAGCCGCAAGCGCTTCGTAAGCGGCTCCTATAAGCGGAGCCGACTCGTTGAGCACCACGGAAACGGGAATGTTATTCAGCAGAGCTTCAAATTTCCATTTGTCCTGAAACGCCTTGAAGAAGGTGCCATCTTTAATTTTATCCAATATTTTCACGGCGATGCCGCCCGCAACGAACACGCCACCAAGCGCGAGAACTTTTAACGCCAGATTGCCCGCTTCCGCGCCGTAAATTTCAGTCCAGAGATTCAGCGTTTGCACGCAAACCGGACAGGACTGTTCCTGTCTCTTATACACATC
>CAXMLS010000535.1:0-2375 GCA_964194235.1 uncultured bacterium
CCCGCCCGCCGCCCCCAAAGGGCAGAATCCGCCGCCGGCGGCGGCACCCGACAAAAGTAAGGCCCCGGCAGATAATTCCCTGAAGCTTGACGATCCCAACGCCGCGCCGGTCAATGCCGAAGAAGACGCAGCATTCAAAGCCTTCTCAGATGCGCCATCATCAACCGATCAGACGGGAAGGATTCAGCAAGGCGAAGCTTTTTTGCAGAAGTATCCTACCAGCCGCTACCGTCCGGGCGTTTATAGCGCGCTGGCAATGGCCTATCTCCAGGCCGGCCAGGTGCAAAAAATGGAAGAAGTCGCTGACAAGGAGCTCGCCTTAAATCCCAATGACGTCCAGATCCTCGCGATTGTCGGGCAAACTTTGGCCCGCGCTGTAAACTCCAAGACGCCGGAGCCGGAAAAGCAACTGGCTAAATCTGAGCAATACTCGCGCAAGGCCCTCGATTTAACGCCCACGCTGCCCAAGCCCGCGAGTATCAGTGACGAGTCGTTTACTAACGTCAAAAACCAGACGTTGGCCATGGCCCATGGCGGCCTCGGCCTTGTCTATTTGCGACGCGGGAAATATGCGGAAGCTATTCCCGAGCTCAACCAGTCCGTGACCATCGATCCGACACCGGACCCCGTCAACTATTACCTCCTCGGGACCGCCAACATAAAGACTTCGCACTTCGACGATGCCATCGTGGCCTACAACAAGTGCGCCTCGCTTGTCGGCGCGATGCAGGAGACTTGCAAAACCGGGGCGGCGGAAGCAAAGAAACTTTCCGGCACGCAGCTTAGCGCGCCGAAATAGTCTGGTTTTCCGCACCGTGGTTTCTTACAGGACATGAGTCACGCAGACGATGCTGAGCTGGAGCAGCGCTTAGGCCACAAATTTGTGCGTCCCGAATTGCTGGAACAGGCGCTGACTCATAGCTCCGTTGTCCCGGAAATTCGCCCCAATCAGCCTGCTCAGAATGAGCCGCCTGTCGTCACACGGCCCGCTGCCAATAATGAGCGGCTTGAGTTTCTCGGGGATGCGGTTCTCGAACTGCTCACCAGCGAGTATCTGCTCGACGCTTTTCCGGATTGGAGCGAAGGGCAGCTCTCGAAAAGCCGCGCGCGTTTTGTGAATGCTCATTCCCTCGAAGCCGCCGCTCGCCGCTTGCAGCTCGGCAATTATTTGCGGTTAGGGCGCGGTGAAGAAAAAACTGGCGGCCGCGATAAGCAAACGTTGCTGGCCGACGCTTTCGAAGCGGTCATTGCCGCGATTTATCTGGATGCCGGTCTATCTGCCGCACGCGAAGTTTTGCGCAGCACCCTGTTTGACCATGCACTCGAAGAAGGCGGCGACCGTATCGCCGAATCCGATCGCAAGTCCGCGCTTCAGGAATTGCTGCAAGGTCGCGGCCAGGTACCCGCGGAGTATCGCGTCGCGCGGGAAAGCGGTCCGGACCACCAGAAGATTTTCGAGATCGAGGTTTGGGTAAACGGCACGCGCCTTGCCAGCGCTGAGGGCAGCACAAAAAAAGAAGCGGAGCAACGCGCCGCCCAAAAGGCCCTGGCCATGTTGGAGCTCGCGAAGCAGCCCTAAGAGCTGTATTGCTCTGGTTTAAAAGAGCACATTTTCGGTAGGGCATCGAAGTGTGTAGATGTTGATTGCATCAAATCGGAGGCAGCGACGAAATGGCAGACGGCACAATCGTGCAAGCAAACCAGCCGCAAGGTGACGCGCTGCAACCGGAAAACCAACCGCCTGCCCCTCGCCGTCGGTCGCCCCATCGCCACCAAACCAGCTTCTCCGAATACATCGAATCCTTGCTCGTCACCGTAATCCTCGCGCTCTTTGGAACCAGCTTCATCGTGCAGGCCTTCAAAATACCTTCCGCATCCATGGAAGGAACTTTGCTCATCGGCGATCACCTGTTGGTCAACAAATTTATTTTTGGCGGCCACGGTGCGTGGTATGAGAAATTCTTGCCGTACCGTGCGCTGAAGCGCGGAGACATTATCGTTTTCAAATATCCCTATCTTGATCATCCGCATTACGTAAAGCGCGTCATCGGCCTGCCGGGCGACCATCTCAAGCTCGTCGACCAGCAGGTCTACATCAACGGCCAACTCCTCGATGAGCCTTATGTGGTCCACGATCCCGCCGTTCCGTACGACCCTTTCAATTACTCGTTCCCACCTTTGCGCGATCAGATGATTCCCGTCAACGTCATCGCTGAGTGGCGCCCCCAATTGCGAAAATATGTCTATGGCGACGAAATGGTAGTGCCGCCCGGCAAATATTTCGCCATGGGCGATAATCGCGATCACAGCCAGGACAGCCGTTACTGGGGATTTGTCGACCGCGACGCCATTATGGGCCGGCCATTTTTAATTTA
>CAXMLS010000536.1:0-5424 GCA_964194235.1 uncultured bacterium
GCCCGAGAGAGAACGACGCGGAATATAACGAGGCGCGGGCACTGGGACGAGCGCTGGCGGAGAAGGGGTTTGCGGTGTGCACCGGCGCTTATGCGGGGGTGATGGAGGCGGCGTCCCGCGGCGCGAAAGATGCCGGCGGGAAAACCTACGGGGTGACGGCGGATGCTTTTCCCAAGTCAAAAGCAAATGAGTGGGTGGATGTGGAGGTACGCGTGGCAACGTGGCAGGACCGCTTGTTCGAGCTGATTCGCCTCGGTGATGGATTCGTGGCGTGCAAAGGCGGGACCGGGACGCTGGCGGAGCTGGCGGTGGTGTGGGAAATGATGAACAAGTCGGTGATGCCGGCAAAACCGCTGGTGGTGATTGGGGATTTCTGGAAACCCATGCTGGGCCGCGTGCGGGATGTGGAATTTGGCGCGGCGAATCCGTGGGCGGAAGGAAGCAAACAACTGGTGAGTGAGGTCGCTACGCCAGCGGCAGCGGCGAACCTTTTGGCAAGCAGCCTGGCGGGGGAAAAGTAAGCGCGGAATGCCGAGGACAGCAAAAGATCTGTTGGAGTTCGACAAGCTGCTGGAATTGCTGCGGCAAAGGACCACGTGTGCGCCGGGGAAACGATTTGTGGACAAGCTGGAACCGGGAACGGCGCGCGCGGAGGTGGCAGCGGCGTTCGCGCTGATTCGCGAAGCGCGGGAGTGGCTGCGTGCCGGGCGAGAACTGGGTTTTGGCGCGCTGGCCGATCCGCAAAACTGGCTGGAACGAATCGAAGGACCGGGGATGGTGCTGGAGCCGCGTGAATTTCTGGACACCGCGACGTTGCTGGAAACCGCGGGATGGCTGCGACAACAATTTCGCGAGGAGGCAGTTAAATTTCCATTGCTGGCCGTACGGGCCGCTTCGTTAATGGATTTTGCGGAGACGCTGGTGGTCATTCGGCGATGCGTGCTGCCGAATGGGGAGATCAGCGACGATGCTTCGGCAGCGCTGCGACGGATTCGCGCAAGCATCGCGCAGACCCGCGACGCGATCCAGAAAACGCTGAAACACATTTTGCGCACGAAGAATGCCGAAGCCGGCGAAGACTACGTCACGCTGCGCAACGACCGCTTCGTGATTCCGTTGCGCGCGGAGAACCGACGCAGCGTGCCCGGCGTGGTTCACGGTGCCAGCGCTACCGGGCAGACGATTTTTCTGGAGCCGCTGGAGACACTCGAAACGAATAACCAGCTGGTGCAGCTGGGCGAAGACGAAGCGGCAGAAATTATTAAAATTTTGCGCGAGCTTACCGAAAGGCTGCAACGCATTCGGGAACCACTGACACATGCGACGGAAACCATTGCGGAACTGGACAGCGTATTTGCGCGCGCGCGCTTTGCGCAGGAGTTTGACGCAGCAGTCCCAGAGTTTTCCGAAACGAGCGAGCTGAGACTGGAAGCGGCGCGGCACCCGGTGCTGGAGCACAAGCTGCGCAAAGAAGGGCGCGCGGTGGTGCCGATGACGCTGGCGCTTGGAGGAGAAGAGCGCGTGCTGGTGATCAGCGGACCCAACACCGGCGGCAAGACGGTGGCGTTAAAAACCACCGGAATCGCGGCACTGTCGGCGCAGTCAGGAATTCCGGTTGCGGCGCAATCCGCGGTACTGCCGTTTTTCGATCACGTGCTGGTGGATATTGGCGATGAACAATCGATTGCCGCGGATCTTTCCACTTTTTCGGCGCACATTCTGAATTTGAAAGCGATGTTAAACGCGGCGACTTCGCGGTCGCTGGTGTTGGTCGATGAGATGGGTACGGGCACCGCACCGGAAGAGGGTGCGGCACTGGCGGTGGCGCTACTGGAAGAATTTCGCGCGAAGAATTGTATTGTGCTGGCTACCACGCATCATGACCGGTTAAAGACCTACGCTTCGGGAACTCCGGGCGTGGTCAATGGCGCGGTGGAATTCGATGACGTGAATCTACGGCCGACGTACAGATTGATGGTGGGAGTTCCGGGAGGGTCCAGCGGAATTTCCATTGCACAGCGGTTGGGGATCGCGCCGGAGATCATCGAGCGCGCACGGGCGTTGATGGCACCTGAGTCGCTGGAAGCGGCGGATCTGATCGCTTATCTGCATCGCAGCCGGGATGAGTTGGATCGCATGCAGCAGCAGATGACCGCGGAGCGTCACGCGCTGGAAGAAGAGCGGACGAAACTGCGCGGCGAATGGGTGGGACGGCAGCAAAAACGAATTGCGGAGCTGGAAGAAAAATTTGCGGAGATGCAAAAGCGCTTCGACGAAAACGTCACACGCGTTGTGGAGGCGGTGAAAGAGAGAGAATTGCGCGGCTCGCTGGAGAAGTCCACGCGCCGCAAAGTGCAGGATGTCCGCAGTGAAGCGCGCGAAGAATTGAATGACGCGGTGGTGCAGACGATTGCAGAATCGCAAAGCGACCTGGGAACGGCTGCGGGCGGGAAAGAAGGCGTTGCAGCCGCGCAATTGCAGCCCGGCGCGCGGATTCTAGTGCGGGGATTCAGCAAGCCAGTGGTACTGCGGCGCGTGGATGGATCTTCGGCGGAGATTGAAGCGGGTCCGCTGCGCATGAAGGTGGCGCTGGACGAAATAATCGGCATAGAAGGCGAGGCGGCTGCTGGCACGCCGACAAAAGGCACCGTCACGGTGCGCACGCAGTCGAACGAAGTAGTTGGGACCGAGGAAATCAACCTGATCGGTTGCACCGTCGAAGAGGCGAGCGGGAGAGTGGACAAATTTCTGGATGACGCAGCCTTGGCGAATCGCTCGCGCGTGCGAATTATTCACGGACATGGCACGGGCGCGCTGCGCAAGGGATTGGCGCAATTTTTAGCGAAGCATCCGCTGGTGGAGCGGCAGAGTTTTGAGACCGAGGAACGGGGCGGCAAGGCCGTGACCATTGTGGAACTGCGAGCCTGATGGCAGAAGCCGGATCATTCGCGGACCGCGTGAAACAGCAGGCGGACATCGTCCGCGTGGTGGGCGAGTATGTGCGGCTGAAAAAGAGCGGGCAAAATTTCACCGGGTTGTGCCCGTTTCACGAAGAGAAGTCGCCGTCGTTCGCGGTGCACCCGGTGAAGCAGATTTATCACTGTTTCGGCTGCGGCAAGGGCGGAGACGTTTTCAAATTTGTGATGGAGATGGACAAGTGCGCTTTTCCGGAGGCGATACGCATCGTCGCAGAGAAATGCGGCATCGCCATTCCGAGAGCGAAGGAACGTTCTCCGGAGGAACGCAAAGAAAATCAGCACCGCACTTTGCTGGTGGAGATGCACCGAGAGGCGCAGACTTTTTTTGTGCGGCAACTGACGGGCACGGCGGAAGGAAAAGCGGCGCGCGCGTACCTGGAAGACCGCGGCTTGGATAAGGATGCGATTGACAGATTCGGAATCGGTTACGCGCCGAGCGGCGGAGATACGCTGCTGCGATTCCTGAAAGCAAAATACAAGGACCCGGTGCTGAACGAGTCGGGACTGGTTTCACGCGACCAGAGCGGGCGGATGTTCGATCGCTTTCGTCGCAGGATTACGTTTCCCATCGCGAATGAATCGGGAAAGATCGTGGCGTTCGGTTGCCGCGCGCTGGGCGACGATCAACCGAAATATTTAAACTCGCCGGAAACGCCGATTTATTCGAAGAGCAATGTGTTGTATCACCTGGACCGCGCGAAGGATGCGCTGCGGCGAGCGGACTTTGCGGTGCTGGTGGAAGGGTATCTGGACGCCATTGCGGTGGCGCGAGCGGGAATCAGCAATGTGGTGGCGAGTTGCGGCACGAGCCTTGCGGAGCCGCAGATCAAGCTGCTGGGACGATTTACAAAACGCGTAATTGTAAATTACGACCCGGACACCGCAGGCCAGGCCGCGACGGAGCGCTCCATTTCACTTTTGCTGGAGCACGATTTCGAAGTGCGCGTGCTGGCGTTGCCGCCGGTGAGCGCGAAGGATGGCGATGCATCCGGGAAGAAAAGAAATGCTGACCCGGACCTTTATATTCGGGAAATGGGCGCGGAATTGTATACCAAGCTTCTGAAAGAGGCGCCGCCATATGTGGATTATCTGATCGCGCGCGCGCGAAACATGGATCTTTCGACCGGCGAAGGAAAGCTTCGCGCGGTGAATTTTCTTTTGCCGTATGTGCAGAAGCTGCCGAACCGGTTGTTGCGTTCGGAATGGGCCACGCGCATTGCGCAACAACTGCGGCTGGAAGAGCCAGTGTTACGAGCGGCGCTGAGCAAAGCCGCAGCCGAACGCCGCAGCGAATTGAAGTTGCAGCCGGAACTGGTGGGGCGCGCCGCGAAACCCGTCGAGCGAATATTGATCCGCATGCTGGCCGAAGCCGATGAATTCCGGCACGACATAGCCGAGCAACTGCAGAACGAAGGATTGTGCGTAGGGCTGGAGACGGAAAAAATTTTCGCCTCGTTGATTGCGGCGAACCTGGAAAATGGCGCGGTGGATGCGACGGAGATTGCCGCGGGCCTGGAAGAGCGCGACCGGCGGATGCTGTTTGAGATACTTTTCGAGGAAGGTAGTCAATTGACGCGGGAAGAGGCGGCAAGCTGCATCGAATCGTTGCAAAACCGGCAGGCAGAGCGGACGCTGGCGGATGTGCAGAGGAGCATTGAGGCTAACCCGCCAGCCGGAGAATTACGGAGTCTGCTCGAGAAAAAGCAGGACTTGATGCGGCGTTTGGCGGCGGGACGATGAAGGCTTGCAGGATAATCTGTGGAAGATTCCGCTTAAGCGGTGAAATTGAGGTATTCTGGCGAGCCTTTTAGACAATTAAACGTTGACGCGACCAGAGTTAAACGTGTAGCGTAATAGGGTTTCGCGCGTAACTTTTTTGCCCCTAAACGCATCTTAACAGATGTATTTACAGGCGGCGGCGCGGTAGCGTGCGGAGTGGGCAACGCACGGACGAGCGGCAAGCGAAGTGTTGTGGCGCGGTGGATTTCACAAACAATTCGAGCGGTATTCAGGGGAAATCCCCGAGGATTGCGCCAACCTGTCTGATTTAGCGGACATACAAAATTGATCGAAATTGGTTGCTGGTACTGCGGGAGGTAATTCGTGGCGGCAGTAGGTCTTGAAGAAAAATATGATGCAGTACGCCAGCTCATCGCCGTCGGCAAAGAGCGCGGTTACCTGTTGTATGACGAAGTAAACGATTCGCTTCCAGCGGAAGTACATTCGTCGGAAGAAATCGACGATCTGCTGACGACATTTGAGCGTAACGGCATCGAGATCTACGAGGATGCCGCGTCCGCCAAGGCGGCGCGCGCAGTGGAAGTTTCCGCGGAACCGGGCGGCGATCACGACGTAGTGGTCGAAAAAGAAACGCACAGCGAAGACGGCGAGCTGGACCTGACGCCGGGCTCACTGGAAAAGACCAACGATCCCGTGCGCATGTACC
>CAXMLS010000537.1:0-3820 GCA_964194235.1 uncultured bacterium
GAGTTCCCGCGCTAACTCACCGACATCGTCACAAGTCTCCATGCGTTCGACAGCCATTCGCTGAAATTTCCGGGAGTATCGCTTTCTCTCCACTGTGGTTCCTTTCCCGGAAACTGTGCCTCATTTTTGTGTGCCAGTTCAAGGGTTCACTCCATAAAGGCGTGCTAGGGATCAACTATCAAAATGCTTGCTGAGGTCGAAATGCGAGAAACTCGCGCGAGGCCTGGTCCTGTCGCTACAAAGACTGGGGAAGACTGAACCTTCAAATCTCCACTCTTGCAGCGATCTCCGAACAACACAAACGAACGTCCTTTGTCTCCAAGTCTTGGACGCCACGCGAGACCGTCGAGATCAGGAATGTTCCTGTGAAGAGACTGCGCCCAGGTACGAGTATGAGGGTACTCGGAAGGAGGCGTGTGGGCGGGGCGTCGAGTATTTAGATGTTTGGATTTCGATTCAAACATCATAGAGGTGTTCGAATCCTCCCCAACGCTCCCCGAATCCAAACCATCTTAGAATCGAGCTTCCTGGTCATTCATCCGTTATCGGCGACGCCGATAGAAGGGCACGCCGTATATTTGGTCCTCTAGTTTCTGAAAGTGTATGCCGCCGTCGAACTGGCCGGGATTGATGTGCCCCAACCGCTCAAGCCGCTTGCTGATGAAGCGGTAGCTGACCTTTGCCTTGCAGGACCGTTTGAAATCTACCACATCGGAAGCTTGGCGAACGGTTAGGCCAAGATTCCTCAGATCGTCGGCAAACTCGGATTGAGGATAAATGAATTCTGCGGCAAAAACCTCCGCGCCTTTTTCTATCAGCTCATTCGCATCGTAGTCGCCGCAATGGATCACGCCATAAGGTATGGCTCCGACAGGTCGCCTTCGATTCCAGATCTTTGAGACACGACAGAGGTAGCTAAGAAGCCTGTAGGGCAAGGCTTCGGTAAGAAGCCAGAAGAACGAAGTGACCTTTCGATTTCGGATTCGCTTCGGTCGCCCAAAGTCTATGCCAGAAGCCATTAAAACAGCTGCCGCTCCTCAACCGAAAGGACACTACTCGCAAGCCGTGCGCATCGGGAGCTTTCTCTTTGTGTCCGGGCAGCTGCCCATCGATCGAGATGGAAACGTCGTCAGCGGCTCCATGGCACAAGAGACCGCGCAAGCGCTCGACAACGTCCGCGCCATCGTGGAAGCCGCTGCGGGGACGATAGCAGATATCGTCCAATGTACGATCTACATCAGCGACATGGCCTATTGGGCGGAGGTGAACGGCATTTACGGAGCTTTCTTCTCAGAAGTGTCGGTGCTACCGGCCCGTGCGGTGGTGCCGGTGAAAGAGATGCACTACGGTGCGCACATTGAGATTCAGGCGATTGCTTTCTTGAACCGGGCATGAAGACGGCAGTGGCTATGTGACGAGTGGTTAGTGGCTAGATGCCTATCCTCGTCGTATAGGCTGAGCTTTGTATGATAGAGTACTGCGGCGTTTGGGAGTCTCGTCAAAGCGTCCACGGGGTCCAAGTCGACCTCTACGGGTCGCTTGCGTTAACAGGCCGAGGTCATGGGACTGATCGCGCTGTCCTTATGGGACTCTTTGGGGAACATCCCGAGTCCGTCGATCCCGCCAGTATTGAACCGCGACTGGCCCTGATTCGTGAGTTGCGGAAACTTCCCCTTCGCGGTCTTCATCCGGTCGACTTCGAAGAAGCGACAGATCTCTTATTCCACAAAGATCAGACGCTCGCAAAGCACTCGAACGGAATGCGATTCACCGCATTCGATGAAAATCGGACGGCCGTTCTTGAAAGGATCTTCTATTCGGTTGGAGGCGGGTTCATCGTTCGGGAAGGAGAGGAAACGGCTACGAAGCCGGTCCGAAGCGTCCCCTACCCGTTTTCGAGTGCCGCCGACTTGCTTGCATTGGGAGAAAAGCACCGGATGGCGATTTGGGAGATTGTTATCGAGAATGAGAAGGCTTCACATAGCGAGGAAGAGATCCAAGCGTACGTCAACCGTATTTGGAAAACCATGCATGACTGCGTTCTTCGCGGCCTTGAAACGGAAGGCATTTTGCCGGGCGGATTGGGTGTCAAGAGGCGTGCCGGGCGGCTTGCCAGAAAACTTGAAAAAGAAGGCGACAGAGATCCCCTGCATGCCATGGACTGGGTGAATGTCTTCGCGATGGCGATAAACGAAGAGAACGCTGCGGGCGGACGCGTGGTTACGGCGCCGACGAACGGCGCTGCCGGAGTTGTCCCCGCCGTCGCGCACTACTATGAAACATTTGTTCCAGGAGCCACGCCGGTTGGACTTTTTCGGTTTTTCCTGACCGCAGGAGCGATAGGAATTCTTTACAAAGAAAACGCGTCCATATCTGGCGCCGAAGTCGGCTGCCAGGGTGAAGTCGGTGTGGCTTGTTCGATGGCTGCGGGTGGGCTGGTTGCGGCGTTGGGCGGCACAAACCAACAAGTCGAATATGCCGCTGAAATCGGTATGGAACATAACCTTGGCATGACCTGCGATCCCATCGGCGGGCTGGTGCAGATTCCGTGTATCGAACGAAATGCTATGGGGGCAGTGAAGGCGGTCAACGCCTGCCGCATCGCCAAGCGCGAGACCGGCGAACACAAGGTCTCGCTCGACCAGGTCATCAAGACGATGTACGAGACCGGCAAAGATATGCAGACACGCTACAAGGAGACATCCCTTGGCGGTCTGGCGACGCTGAACATCATTGAGTGCTGAAAGAAAGCGGTGGCTAGTGAATGTATGACCATCCTTCGCCGGATGGTCAGAACTCTATGTTACAGAGTACTCTATCCCGTAGAGCATCATCGGCGAGTGAGATAAGCGCTATTTATTGGACGAGGCTTATGAGTACGTGCTATTTGATAAAGAACATGTGCAGCCAAGTCCATGCCCGACAGATTCCTACGACGAGCAGTTCGTCTCAAAACCTGTGTGGCGTAACTGCTTCGGTGTTCATGGCCTCCCGCCTCACTCGAATGTTGCCCGCTATTATTATTGTCGTGACGAAGCGAATTAGCATTATTACGGAGTCCGGATAGCGAGCCTGCGCGAGAGGAATTGAACCAAGTTCAGGCGGCCGCTATCTACCCAAGATGGCGGCCTTTTTGTTTTTCGGATAGATGCGGAGCGAGAGGAGAACTCGAAAATGGAACTCATGCAACTCGAAATGTTTGTTGCGATCGTGGAAGAAAGGAGTTTCTTGCGCGCTGCCGAGCGCGTTTTCCGAACGCAGCCAGCTGTCACAATCGGTCTTCAAAAGCTCGAAGGGAGAGTCGGTGTTCCGCTCCTCGACCGATCGAGCCGTCGCGGCGTGAGTCTAACGCCTGCTGGGGAGAGGCTCTACGAATACGCCCGAAAAATTCTGGAGTTGCGGGATGAAGCTCTATCGTCTCTAAAGAGAGAAGAGGGCGGGGTTGCAGGAAATATCCGCGTAGGTCTCGTGGGTGAAGACAGCCTTGCCTCGATCCCCGCCTTATCCCGACTGTTTAAAAACCAGTACCCGACCGGCCGCCTGGAAATCAGTTCAGGTCAGCTTCTGAAAGTACTCGGAGAGCTATCGGATGGACGACTTGACGTAGTTCTCGTTTCTGGCCGGCCGAGAGGCGAAACCCAGAACAAAGGCTTTCTCATCACGCGCGTGCGGGGAGCCTCGGGATGGCTCTGGGTTGTCCGACAGAGGCTCGGACGGTCCCCAGTTGCGCACGCGTTTGAGAAGTGCCTAACTGAGTCCTGTGAATCGCGAATTAGAAGCCACAACTTAAAGAGAGTAGTATCTGTCTCTTATACACATC
>CAXMLS010000538.1:0-2897 GCA_964194235.1 uncultured bacterium
GATGTGTATAAGAGACAGCTACTAGACGACATTATCACTATGGCCGTTGATGACACTCAACCTATAGCTAGACTCTTGCGGAAGTGTCTGATCTTGGGGCAACAACTGAGGAACCAGCAACTGAAAGACTGGGCAAACCAGGAACTTAATGGCTACAAGACGATCGAGAATGTTCCCGACTACCGGCATCTTAATGCGGACGCAAGAGGTAACTTTTGTGGGGCATTTGGCAGCCAACTCAGAAGCCGTCTCATACCCTCAGTTGCCCTTAAAGAGGATCACCGACATTGGGCAGAAAAAGTTTATCTGGTACAGGGCGTAAGTGCCTTCGATGATCTACTCAGAACGGAAGCGGCCAACGAAGTGACCTTCCCCTGGCCACCAAACATGGTGGTGTTTTATCAGAAGAGTTTGATTCAAGGTTATGCGCTCGCCTCGGCATGGCAAGAGTTATCGAAGAGTGCCATCGTGGAACTGCTGGATACAGTCCGGAACCGCACACTCAATATGGCTCTGGAGATCAAAGAAGAACTAGGAACCTCGTACGAGGACCTGCAAAAAATGACCATATTAGATGCGGCGAAAATTCAAAACATTGTCGTGAACAATATCCGTGGAGACGATAATTATCTTGCCCTAGGAGACATCAACATCGTGACAGAGACTGTCATAAGTGTGGCCGACCGGCAGAAACTTGACGAAGTGCTCAGGGGAGCAGGGCTAGAAACAGCGGCCCTGGAGAAGCTTACGGAAGCGATTGAATCCGATAATAAAAAGAAAGGAAATCAAGTGGCCAGTTGGATAAAGGAGAATGCTTCAAAGGTTCTGGTGGGCGGAGTCAATATTGGTTTAAAGGTTGGCACTGAGATCTTAACCAACTTGCTCAAACGACACCTCGGGTTACCCTAGCTGAGCCGAGTCGAGTCATGGCCTGGAGTAGTTATAACATCTAGAACTGGGCGGAGTCTAAATATCGACGACGGCCACTAGACAAGACCCGCCTACTCACCCATTCGCTTTCTGCCTTCCTTAAAATCTGGTGTCGCGTTGAATCTTCTTTTGGCCCGATCAAAATCTCCTTGCCGCCGGCATTCTTGATGGACCCACCAACTTGGTACGCAGCCAACCTGTCTATGATAACCAATCGATTGTGGAAATAGTGGGATAACCGAACTTCAATCTTCTGCCGCCGGCTAAAATTGTCCAGGTTTTCAAGCAAAGAGTTTCGAGGTGCATACGCGGCGAGGAAAACCGCAACAAGAATCAGCTGGATTTTCTACTCCCGGGACCGCTGGCTGAACTTCCGCGATTCTGGCAGCGCCGCTATTAGGATTTCAATGTTTATTCTGTGAAGAAGTTGCGGGGGAAACTGGATTATATGCACGCGAATCCGGTGATTGAGCACCATCGTCGAGCATCCCCGTGAGTGGCCGTGGAGCAGTTGGTCAAACTACGAGCTGGGCGAAGGGATTCTTAGAATTGATCCTGTTTGAAGTTGTGAAAAGCAAGAGGAAGAGCCCACCCTTTGCAAAAACGGCAAAGGGTAGGCCACCCAACACACTCGAGTTGCTTAGCGCTGGGTCACTCACGAAACAGCAAATTACTGTGGTACGACTCCACTTTGGGATTACTTCAAATCGCTTGGAATTTTCCCACTTAGCAGGAGTTCGCCTAATCCGTTGGCTATGATTCTTACGGGCGCGTCTTCCACGTTGGCGAAGACGATGATGAAGGCTTTTTCCTCGGGATAACGAATTTCAAAGGCGGCGAACCCGGGGTCCGAACCTTCATGATAGGCCTTTGTCCGTTGTGGTTGTTTCTCTATGAACCAACCGAATCCGTAATTTCCCGGGGAGGAAGCAGTGAACATCAAATCCAGTGATTTACGGTTCAGAAGCTTTTCGCCGTTGAGGGATTCGTTCCAACGAAGCATGTCAGCGGCGGTGGAATAAACACCTCCTGCGCCAATTTCCAAACTTCTGTCGAAATAATCTCGATGACGGAGAGATTTGCCGTCCCGCGCGTATCCTTCCGCCATCTGCGGAATAATTGCCAGCGTCGAAGCGAAGCCGGACGCATGCATGCCCAAAGGTTGGAATACGTGATGGGCCAGGAAGTCGCCGTACGCTTCTCCAGAAACTGTCTGGATAATGTGAGCGAGCAAATAATATTCCGTGTTCGTGTAGGCCCAGCCCTCACCTGGCTTGAACTTTAACGGTCTGGAACTGAAGGTGGCGATCAATTCGTCGGTTGTGTAAGGGACACATATTCCTTTATTGAAATCCTTGAGCTCGTTGTTTGGAAGGCCGGACGTGTGAGCAACCAATTCCTTAACTGTGATGTTCTTATACGTATCGGGAGCTTGCGGATAGTACTTCGCTACAGGGGCATCAACGTCGAGTTTTCCTGATTGTGCGAGGAGTAAAATCGACGCGCCCGTGAATTGCTTGGTGAGTGAAGCGATTTCGAATTTCGTGTCCGTAGTATTCGCAATGTTCCATTCCTCGACGGCGTTACCGTAGGCTTTCTGGAACAACACCTGGCCATTCCTGAAGACGAGAACAACTCCCTGAAAACCTTTTTGTTTCGCCACATTGCCAACGAAGTGATCCGCTTCGGCCGGAAAGGATTGCGAGTGGGCAGGAACGGTGACTACAAAAGTCAGCCAGAGAAACAAACCAAACTTTGCTGATGGGCCCGAGAACACGGATTACCTCCGCAAATTATGGCGATTGAACGCTTACTCTCCCTGAGAGGTAACTTAGACGAATGAAAATCGCCTGACGAAAATAAGAGCCACCCGTTGCAAAAACGGCACAGGGTTGATTGGATAAGAACGAAGGCTCCGAGTCGGTGGCGAGTATGCTTCTGATTGGAGGACCGAAGCAATTCGGTCG
>CAXMLS010000539.1:0-1577 GCA_964194235.1 uncultured bacterium
GGAGCGCGACATTCGCATCCTCTATGGCTCCGGACGCACCGCCATCAATGACAAAGTGTCCAAGCTCGTCCGTCTCGTGGAGGAAGCCAGTCACGAAGTGCTGGTGATCAACGACAGCGATGTTCGTGTCAAATCTGATTATTTCAGAACCGTAGTCGCCCCTTTGCGTAATCCCAAAGTGGGCGCCGTCACCTGCCTGTATCTCTCCGTGCACGACACCACGCTCACGCAGAGCTTGCAGTCCGTTGGAATGATTTCCGATTTTTACCCCGGCCTGATGGTCGCGTGGCTTCTCGATGGCGTTAAATTTGCCTTTGGCCAAACTATCGTAACCACCCGCACGCTGCTCGCGGGCTTTGGCGGATTTCAAGCGCTGGAAAATCGTCCCGCCGACGATCTTTTAACCGGCCGCCTGATTGCCGAACAGGGTGTCGAAGTAAAACTACTCCCCTACGTGGTAGAAACCGTTCCCGACTATCAATCTCTGCGCGGCCTGCTCATCAAGCGTCTGCGATGGATGACGGTGATGCGCCATATGCGTCCCTGGGGGCACGCCGGTCTCGTATTTACTCAGGGATTGGCATGGGCGTTGGCTGCGGTGGCCATTCATCCGACCTTGGGCGTGGCGATCTTTTATATTTCCACTTACCTGGTCTTGCGCATGACTATGACCTTATTGATCGGCGTCTGGGGATTGAAAGAAAAAGACGTAGCGAAGAAGCTGCCTTTATTCGTGCTCTGGGATATTGCCGCGTTTTTTATTTGGTTAGCCAGTTTTGTGCGCAGAAGCATCCGGTGGCGTGGCGTAAATTATTTTGTTCGCGCTGGCATGTTAGTGCCGGGCCCGCAGTCCGCGGAAAAATAAGCGCGATGCAGGCTGACCCCCAACCTCAGACTCGATTGCGGCGAACCCTCTTTTATTCTTTGAACCAATGAGTGCAAAGATTGCCATAGCCGGTGCGGGCATTTACGGTGCGACCGTTGCTCTTCGCCTTGCCGAGCGTGGACACCAGGTCAGTCTCTTCGATCCGCTAGGCGTTATGAACGCAGCCTCCGCGATCAACCAGTATCGCGTTCATTCCGGCTATCACTATCCGCGTAGCCCGGAGACGATTCTGGAAACGCTGGAAGCTCGCGCTGAGTTTATCGAGGCGTACGCTCCCGCGATCGTCCAAAACAGCCGGCATTTTTACGCCATCCCGCACGCAAACTCGCGCACTACGCCGGAGCAATACGAAACCGTTATGTCCGCGCACGGCCTTGTGCTGCGCCCTTGTCGCCCTGACTGGATAAATTTCGATTTCATCCAAAAATGCTACGAAGTGGACGAAAATATTTATGATCCCGACGTACTGCGCGAGTTGATCGCCTCCAGACTAAAATCTCGAAACATAAGTGTTGAGGTGCGCCAATTCCCTTATGAGAAGCGCTCCGATTATGATTGCGTTATCTGGGCCACCTACGGCTCGGGACCCAGCCGAAACATATTTAAGATCGCCAAATATCAGGTCGCTGAAAAAATCTTGATCGAGCTGCCGCCGGAATTGCGAGGCATAGCACCTGTCTCTTATACACAT
>CAXMLS010000540.1:0-1539 GCA_964194235.1 uncultured bacterium
CTCTGGATGGGGTGTGCGCTTCCTCGATTATGACAACGACGGATGGAAAGATCTTCTGTTCGCGCAGGGACATGACCTGGACACCATCGCACTGACATTTCCAAATCTTCGTTACCGTGAGCCGATGCTGCTCGCGCGAAACAACGGCCGCACCTTTGCAGACGTTTCTGGTGAAGCCGGTAGTGTTTTCAAAGAGGCCTGGGTTGCACGAGGAATGGCGATCGGAGACATCGATAATGATGGACGTCTGGACGCTGTGGTAACCACCAACCATGGACCTCTATACGTTTTGCACAACGAGACGACTTCGTCGAATCATTGGTTAACGCTGAAACTGGTGGGCCACAAGAGCAACCGGGATGCGATTGGGGCGGAAGTTAAGGTTGTAACTCCGGTTGGGTTGCAAACCGTAACGGTGACTACCGCAAGCAGCTATCTTTCGTCCAGTGACAAACGTGTGCATTTCGGTTTGGGTGCGGCGACTTCCGCTCAGAATATTGAAATTCACTGGCCGAGCGGAATTGTTCAGATGCTCAAGGATGTTCAGGGAGGCCAGATTTTACAGGTGGACGAACCAGCAACCCACTAATACTGATTTCAATTGCGTCATTCATGAAAAAATAGTGCCCTGGCGAATGAGTAACTACAAGACGCTAATCAGTTTTGCTTGTTTTCCGGAGGAACCTGCCATTTAGGCAGCAGGAAGTCACCCAACAGATCACCTTCCTGAGCGGATACCTCTTGCGTGGACGACTCGGCGTATCTCAATGCGCGATCAGTATCACCGGCTCTCCGGTACGCTTGACTAAGCAACCGGCGCGCCTGCACATTGCGTGGATTGATGCTGAGAGCGGCCTCAAGTTCAACAATGGAATCATTCACGCGGCCAGCGGTCAGTTGGATCTTTCCCAAACCCAGATGCGCCTCGGAGCTATTGCTGTTCTGTCGCAGTGCATCCCGATAAGCATTCATCGCTTCCAATGGTTTGCCCGCACGCTCGAGCGCCAAACCCATAAAATAGCTAATAAGAAAACTTGTGCCAATTTTCTGCTGCGCTTCAGCAAGTTCTGATGCCGCTTCTTCCGCTCGGTCTTCTCGCAATAGAGCCTGCGCCAGCCCAACATAACTTGTCGGTAGCGGATCTCCTGCCGCAACCAGAGTGCGAAAGACAGACTCTGCCTCAGTGTAATGGCCCGCGGCGATGTGTACTGCTCCGAGACGCAAATGCAAAGTATAGGAACTTGGGTTCGCTGCGATTCCTTCTCGCGTGGCTGAGAGTGCATCGGCGTAGCGGCTTAATTCCATCAACTCCCGCGTTAAATTCAGCCAACCCTCTTCGTTGTAGTGAGAAAGTGTCGCGGCCTTACGCAACGCATCCACCGCTTGATTGCCATTGCCGCGCCGGGCCTCCGCGATACCGATCAATGACCATCCGTCGCATAACTTTTCTGCGTGTGACGTTTTGCTCTTAAGAAAATTGATGTAGGCGCGGCCTTGAGTAACTGCACTCTCGTAATTTCCTGCTAGCAAATAAGCCAT
>CAXMLS010000541.1:0-1841 GCA_964194235.1 uncultured bacterium
CCCCAGCCGATGGGAGCGTTGATGCCCCAAATTCCCACGCCTTTGATGATGAGCCACGCGATGGCAACGGTCATGATGCCCAGGAAAGTGAAGGCAATGGTGAAACCTGCGAACCAGCCGAGCGTGGTCGGCTTGGTCAAGACCGCTGCGCTGATCTGTTCGGTTACCGATTCATAGGTATGCCCGGGCCCAAGGACCGGAGCGAGCCGGGGAATCTGCGGAGAGTCGATGGGCGGTTGCGCGACGCTCATGCCTTCTCCGTTCCGCCGGTCACATCGGGATTGGGATTGCGCACGGCGGCCAGATACGTGGTGCGCGGGCGCGCGTTCAGTTCGCCGAGTATGGAGTAATTGCGTTGCTGCGCCTTCAGCTTAGCGACGCGGCTGTTGGAATCATTGGCATTCCCGAAAACGATCGCTTCACTGGGGCACGCGGCCTGGCACGCCGTGACGATTTCGCCGTCGCGAATCGGACGATTTTCCTTTTCGGATTCGATGCGCACGTTATTGATGCGCTGCACGCAGTACGTGCACTTCTCCATGACTCCGCGGCTGCGCACGGTAACTTCGGGATTGCGCATAAGTTTTAATTGCGGAGTTTCCCAATCCTGAAAGCGCAGGAAATTAAAGCGGCGCACTTTGTAGGGACAATTGTTCGAACAGTAGCGCGTGCCGATGCACCGGTTGTAGGACATGTCGTTCAGGCCTTCGGCGCTGTGAACGGTTGCAGCCACCGGGCAGACCTGTTCGCATGGAGCGTTTTCGCATTGCATGCAGGGAACCGGCTGGAAGAATGTTTCGGGATTGGCCAGCGCGTCGTTCGTGTTTGTGCTGGGATCGTTTGTAGCCGTTTCCGCCTGGTAATAACGATCGATGCGAATCCAGTGCATCTCTCGGCCACGCATGACCTGATCTTTGCCGACCACGGGAATATTGTTTTCCGACTGGCAGGCCACCACGCAGGCGTTGCAGCCGTTGCAACTAGTTAAATCGATGGCCATGGCCCAGGCATAGCCGGGGTAGGAATATTCTTTGTAAAGCGAAAGTTCCTTGCTGGGCTTTTCGTCGTGCTCGTGCGCGAACGCCGGATTGCTCTTGTATTCTTCGAGCGTACCGGTGGCCAGAATTTTTCGGCCTTCCATGTTGAAGTGGTATTGCGTGCAAGCCAGGGGATACTCGTCGCCGGTTTTCTTCAGCGTGCCGCCGGTGGCCGTCCACAAAGCGTATGACGTGCGCACCGCGTACGCGTTGAAGCCTTTGTTCGTACCGGTGTAGCCGGCTTTGCTGCGGCCGTAGCCCAGCGGGAGAACAATCACGCCATCAGCCTGCCCCGGAAGAATCCAGGCCGCGGCGGTAACTTTACTGTTGGACAGAGAAATGTCGATGACGTTCGATAAAATCTGGCCGTGTTCGCCGCCGCGTGAGGCCACCTTGTGCATTAATCCAAGCGATTCCGCGGTTTTCGGACTGACCAGCGCGGCATTGTCCCAGGTGAGCTTGGTAACCGGCTTCGGCAACTCCTGCAGCCAGCCGTTGTTCGCGAATCTGCCATCGTAAACGCTGGGATCGGGGCGGAAAATAAATTCCAGCGCATCGGTGGGAGCCGGATTCGTGGCGGGCAACGTGGCCGCAGAAGCAACGGAGATCGGCGCAAGCGTGGTGTTCGCGACAACGCCATCATGCAGCGATTTCCGCCAGAATTTTTCAAAATCGGCCCCGGCATGCGCAGTCTTTAAACGCTCCCGAATGGCGTCGTAAGCGGAGATTCCCGGCTTGTCGCTGAACGCCGCCAAAACTTCATACGCGGAATGCGTGGTGTATAAGCTGTCTCTTATACACATC
>CAXMLS010000542.1:0-3491 GCA_964194235.1 uncultured bacterium
CTCTGAAACGCTTACGCAACGAAACGCTGCCGCCGCAACAAGCCATCGACGTCCGCCTCCACCTGGCTGAAATTCTCAGCCGCGCCAGTCTGTTCTCCGAAGCCGCCACGGATTTTGCCGCGGCGAGCGCTCCAGACCCGATGTCAAGTTGCCAATGTCTTCGTGATAGCGTGGAGGTAAAATCTGTTCAGGAAACTGGGTGGCACCATCCGCAAGATCGATGCTTCGGTGGCGATAACGCCAGCAGTCTAGTGGTCGCCGTGATTTTCGCCGGCGACGTAGTCCGGCAGCCAAGTCATGACAACCTCAGGCCGTGTCAGGCGAATGAGACGAACGGCCCGACCAAGGGATGTGCCGTGGTTCCATGTCTCCAGTGAGTACAGAACGTTTTGCGAGGCCGTATCGGGTCCGTCAAGAAACCAGACATTCGTGATGGCAAGATAGGGCACGACGTCCTTCGATCTCGCGCTGCTCCCCAAGCGAAGCAGCTTGTGTATTCCCAACCGCGTTTCCGCCGGAGTTTCCGCGAGTGCCCAAAAATTACCGAAACGCGCCTATGCTCATCATATATCGCACGAGCCAGATAGGCACTGATCTCGGTCTCGTCGTCAGGATGGGCGACGAAGACCAAAATGCCGGCCTTAAACCGATCATCGAAATCTGCGGCTGGGGTGCCTGGGGCAATTGCGATTCGCCGTTGGCCCGCTGCACGTCATCGGAAGTTACGATCTTGGGTTTTGGGGTGGCCGCTGCGGGGAAAGCCAACATCCATAAACAAAAAGAACCAGTCAAAATATCAAAAATGCGCGATTGAACGTGTTTCACGAAATTTGATCCTCCGCCAGTTCAGGTGGCCGGTTTTTATTTCCACGATCCGAAAATCGATTCGCTTGCGAGCGACCGAGACTAGCGGCGATTGAACACCGTCCATAACCAGTCCGTCAACTTCTGCTTGTAGAACATCCACTCGGGGTGACCTTCCCAGTTTTCCATGCCGTGGGGCGCTCCATCGAGCATAATCAACTCATGGCGCACGCCCGTTTTCTTCAGTCGCGCGACGTAGTCTAACGTGCCTTGATAGAGTTCATCCCTCGTTCCCTGGAAAAGCAGCATTGGTGGAAGCCTGGAGTTGACATTTTCTATGGGTGAAAATTGCGCTATCGCTTCCGGCGTGTTGTCATCGAAGAGGCGCTTCAGAGTTCGGCGTTGCCGCTCCTCTCCCATTGCCCAGTGAGTGAAATCGTAAACGCCATAGAAGGAAACCACAGCTTGCACCTCGCAATCGGTGCAGGGTTGGGAAGCCACTTGCGTTACCAGGTGGCCGCTCGCGGACTCCCCGATCAAGGCCAGACGGTTCGGATCAATGTGGAAGCGATCCGCGTGTTGACGAACATAACGTATCGCGGAGCGAACGTCATCGAGCTGGTTCGAAACCCGAACGTAAGGCGTCAATCTATAGTCGATGGAAAACCAGGCAATTTGAGCTCGTGCGAGCGGCTCAAATATGGGCGCGATGTACGTAACTTTGTCGCCCGCCTCCCATCCCCCGCCATGGATGACAATCGCAGCCGGGAAAGGCCCGCTTCCATTGGGGATGTAGGCGTCCATTAAAAGTTCACGTCCCCCGGGACGAGCGTATACGATGTCTTTCCAGACTCCCCGTCGATCGCCGCGCAGCCACGCAATAAGGTCCTCTTTCCAAGACCACTGATCGGGATGCCAATTCTCGAACTGATGGATGCCACCCGTCACGGCGTGTAAGATACAATGCGACATCTGATTGCAAAGTGCCTGCGCGCGTGCGAAAGGCGCCTCTTCGTCGTCGGTCCCATGAAACATAAGTACTGATGCATCAGACCGATGTGTTGGACGCGATGGGTGGTCTCCAGACAGAGTTGCAGCAAACTGCGGGCTCAGCTTAACTCCGAAAATCGCCGCGCCGTGGACTGTGCCGCTCGCTGCGAGTTCGAGAGCAATCTGACCGCCTGAGTCTTCCCCGATGGCAAACATCTCGTTCGTAATGTTGAATCGCCCGGGACAACGAATGAACCGAATCGCATCCTCGACGTCCTGGAGCGTTCGGTAGTCGATCGAGAACCAATTGACACCGGCGCGAGCCAACGGCTCAAAAAGCTGGGTGAAATGGGTTCGCTTGTTTCCATAACTCCCGTGGATCAGAACCACCGCTGAGCGAGGTGCGCCCTCCGGAGCGTACGCATCCAAGCCCAGACCATCTTTGTAGATCACGTCGCCGAACACACCCGGCGTGATGAAGTTGCCCTCGGTCTGGTTGAGAACGGGTTTTGAGCAGGTGGCTCCGGCAGTCAAAGCAATGGTCAACAGCGCAGATGCGAACATATCGTGAGACGATCCGGAACTCACACGAGGAGCCGGAACAAACGACTGCTTAAGCTCTTTGCGCCGTGAGTTCGGACGTCCGCTCCTTTTAAAATCGGAAATTCAAACCTTGCATTTGGCGCATCGCATTTGAGGTCGAGGTGATCTGTCCCGCGCTGGAAGGGTCGACCTGGTTTCCGGGTAACGCCAAGTTTAGATGGTTGAGCACCGAACTTCCAGATGTTTCCCTTCTGTGATTTGAAATTCCTTGGACAGCGAAAGCTTGAGTACCGCCAGGCGGGGACCGCGTAGAGAACCTTTACCAGCATCGCCATTTCTAAAAAGAGTTTGTGGTTGAGTATATGCGTTAGGATCGAACCACAGCGTGGCGTTTGGATTCGCGACGTGCGAATTGAGTATCAGGTCTGGGCGTACGTAATTGAAATCGGCAAACTCCTATGAAGTCCTGCAGCCTCCGCGGTAACATCCGTATACTTTAGCCCGGCACCGGTATTAAACAGCACCACACGGTCTTCCGGCTCTAGATAACCGCTCGCCAACAAGTGGTCATACGCAACTGTCGCCGCCGCGCCTTCCGGCGAAAGAAAAATCCCTTCATACTTCGCCCAATCCTTCAACGAAGCCAGAATGTGCTCATCGCTGAAGGAAAGCGCCACTCCTTCTGACTCGCGCAGAATTTCCAGCATGATGTAGTCGCCATACGGCTTCGGCACGCGTAACCCAGACGCGAACGTCGCTGCATCCGCCCATGTCTGGCTAACCTTTTCGCCATGTTCGAAGGCTCGCGCCACAGGAGCGCATCCCGAAGATTGCACCGCAATCATCTTTGGTCGCTTTCCAGGTCGCACCCAGCCCAATTCTTCCAATTCTCCAAATGCTTTCCACATGCCGATCAATCCCACGCCACCGCCCGTCGGATAAAATACCGCCTCGGGATATTCCCATCCCAGTTGTTCCACAAGTTCATAGCCCATGGTTTTCTTTCCCTCAATCCGAAACGGTTCCTTCAGTGTCGAAATGTCGAACCAGCCTTCTTTTTCCTTTCGCTCCGCTACCATTCTGCCGCAATCGGAAATCAATCCATCTACCAGCGTAACTTTCGCTCCATACAGTTCCTGTCTCTTATACACATC
>CAXMLS010000543.1:0-2087 GCA_964194235.1 uncultured bacterium
GGTTAGAGCAGCGGACTCATAATCCGTTGGTCCCAGGTTCAAATCCTGGCGGGCCCACCATCACCTCTCGAGACATACCCATTCGATAAGAGCCGCTGTGACTTCACGATTGCCGCTCCGAGGTGGTCTGGGCGTGGCGCTTCGTGCTTACGAAAATCCCCGATTTTACTTGCGTGCCAAATTCCGGCATCTTTAGTACTCATTATTTGGAGTGTGGGATGTCCCATTTCAGGAGTTTCGTATTTGGCGCTGGTCCGAGACTCGTGCGCGCCGGTCTGATTTTTATGTTTCTCCTCTTCTCTCATCAGTGCCTGCTGAACGCACAAGATCATGCCACGCACGCTGATCATGAAGGTCACGAGGGCATGGCAGGTCACGAAGGCATGTCCATGGATCCGCCGGTCCACGGTCCTTCGCCGGCAAAACTTCTCGCCGACAAGCGCGAGAGCGAGTTCAATCATCACCTCACGGGATTTCTGGTGGTTTTAGCGGGAGTATTTATTTTAGCCGAGGAACGCCTTCGCGTTCGCTGGCCGAAGGTTCGCTACGCGTGGCCAGCTTGTTTTCTGCTGGCAGGAATTTTCTTACTTATTTTTAGCGATACGGAATTATGGCCGTTCGGACCGCAATCATGGCTTTACGGTTTACGCGAGCATGCGGAAGTACGGCAGCATAAATCGTTCGCCATCATTCTTCTTGGCTTGGGGGTAATCGAAGTTCTGCGCGCGCGCGGCCGTTTGAAAGCCGCCTGGGCTGCATGGTTTTTCCCCGTTCTGGCCACGGCAGGCTCCGTCATTCTTCTGTTCCACGAACATCGCGGCGGCATGCGCGGCGCGGGTCATATGGAACGCATGGTGCGTATTCAGACTCAGCATCACGTGTATACTGCCGCGGGATTGGGCATTGGCCTGAGCAAAGGTTTGTCGGAGATCAGGACGGACTGGCAGTCGCTTTTCGCAAAGCTCTGGCCTGCCATCATGATTTTTCTGGGATTACTGCTTATGTTTTATAGGGAATAATTCGCGGGATTAATAGGCCCGCGGAAATTACACGCGGCTGCAAGCGTCACTTCATACCTGGCTACCGCCACGATTTGAACCTTATCACACGAATCCTAAGCGGCTCAGCGGCATTTCCCGCACGCGCTTTCCCGTCGCTGCAAAAATCGCGTTGCACAATGCCGGGGCAAACGGCGGCAATCCAGGTTCGCCAACTCCTGCCGGTGGCGCCTCGCTCGCCACGATGTGCACGTGCGTGTCTCGCGGCGACTCCTTCATGCGCGCCATCTGGTAGTCGTTGAAATTGGATTGATCGATCGCGCCATTGCTTGCGGTAATCTCGCCATAAAACGCCAGGCTCGTGCCCATCACCGCTGCGCCTTCAAATTGTTGCCGCACCATTTCGGGGTTTACCACCGTGCCTGCATCCAGCGCCGTATCCACCCGCATGATCTGTACGTGACCGGCGTCGTCAACCTGCACTTGCACGACGCTTGCGACGTATGTCAGAAAACTTCGGTGCATCGCCACGCCCATCCCGAATCCATTACCCGAATTCTGTTTTCCCCATCCGGACTTTTCCGCTGCCAACGACAATACCCGCCTGAATCTTCCCGTATCGATGGGATACTGTTCGTACTCGCCGTCATAATTCGTGTAATCCTTGGGCAATTCACTTTTGGGAATAATCCGGTCCGGCCCCAGAAGTTGCAGCAGATATTCCACTGGGTCGCGCCCCGCTGCATGCGCCAACTCATCCGCGAAAGAATGCTCTGCGAACGCATGGTAAATGTTGGCCACCGACCGCAGCCAGCCGATGCGTACGTGCGCCGTAGCGGGGCCATTCTCTACGCGGTGATTCGGCAAGACGAAAGGTAAATCCGTAAATCCCAGGCCAAGCTCGTCCGCCGCGGAATAATTTGTTTTTGGATCAAACGTTGAGCCGATGGGCGGGAACACCGTGCGTTGCAGCCACGCCTCGGGTTTGCCATCGGCATCCAGCGCAGCCTTCATGTACATTGCCGCCACGGAATGGTAGGTATCGAATTTGATGTCGTCTTCGCGGCTCCACACCACTTTTACCGGCTT
>CAXMLS010000544.1:0-6097 GCA_964194235.1 uncultured bacterium
GATGTGTATAAGAGACAGGGATTATCACTCTGTGGAAGTCCGCGTGGGGCGCGAAGGTCTTAAAGTCGACGCGCGTGAAGGCTATTACGCGGGCGCTGCGCCGAAATAGTTATTGCTACAACTACAAAAAATTATTCAGAAATTGTTTTTGCCGCTAGTGTATGCGACCGGTTTGTGAGACAACAGTAGCGGACCGGAGACGTCGCCGGTGATCAAAAGAATCGTTGGAGGTGTCTTGATGAAGAAGAAGCCAGCAAAGTCAGCGAAAAAAAGCCCCAAAAAAGGGAAGTAGCACCTCAACAATATTTAAAACCAGGACGATGCGAAAATCTGCATCGTCCTTTTTCTTTTAGATACGATTTGCTTTCTGTTTAGCTTCGCACTGAGGAACTCAACGCTTCTTCATGCCCCGGACAAATGGGTTTATAGGCGCAGTTGCGGCAGAAATAACCCGGTTTCGCCGGGAATTGCTTGGCGCGAATGTCCGCGGCGGCTTCCTGAATGATTTTTTGCGCCTCATCGAGTTGCTTCGCGTCGCGCGTGGTTGCCTGCATCTGGTTGTTCTGCAGATAGTGGAAAACCAGGCGCACCGGATTCCATTCGAATATTTCGCGTGCGGCAATGGCGTAAATGCTTAGTTGCAGATCCTTGCGGGCGTCGGCATCTTTCTTGGGCTTCCCGGTTTTATAATCCACAATCTCGACGTCGTTGCGTCCCAAAGCGTTTACCTGGTCGATTCGCCCCGTAATGATGACGTTGTTATCCATGGGCAGTTCGAACGGTTTTTCCTGCTCAAGGATTTCCGGCAGGGTCTGCAACATGGCGGCGTGAAATACCTTCAACTGCTCCAATCCGTCTTTTTTGTATTCGCCTTCCTGGTAAGCGTCTTCGAATCCCGCGGATTTCCATTCCGTTTCGAAGATGCGTTGCACTTCGTCGAACGGTAATTTGTTACCTTTACGCAACTCCGAAAGAGACCGTTTGATAGTGTCGTGGATTACGCGCCCGAATGTCATGGTGCCGCGCGGGCCTTCTTGCAGCGACCACAAATAGCCGAACAAATATTGTTGCGGGCACTTCCGGTAATTATCGAGCGCCGAAGGGCTCAGTTTCAGCGGCTCTTCGCTTGGTGGATGGAAGGATTCCGCCCAGAAGGCGATGCGCGAAAAAATTCGGGGGGGATCGATGGGAGCGGGGAAAAGAGAACCCGCCACCGAGGACTCACCGACCGCATCGGCATCAATTTCTCGCGTAGGCGGTTTCGGCGCAAGTTGCTGCACATCGCGGCGCTTGACGCCGGGATCCATGATGATGTCCTCAACAAACGTCGGCACTTTGCCTTTCTTGTCCGTCAAAGTGGTGATGGTCAAGCGTTCGCGCGCGCGTGTCAGCGCCACGTAGAAGAGGCGTCGCTCTTCCTGAATATGAAATTGTTCCGCTGGAGCGCCCTCTTTCATAAGCTCGGCAGGGAATTCGAATACGCGGGAACGCTCGGTTGCGGGAAAAGCTTTATTGTTTAGCCGCAACAAAAACACGTGCGGAAATTCCAAGCCCTTGGCGCCGTGAACGGTCATGAGCTGGACGGCGTCTCCTGGCGCATCGTCTTCCAGGCTTACGGTGCCGCCGGCCTGTCCGAAATAATCGAGATACTCGAGGAATTCCGGCAAACCGCGTGTGTCACTCTTGGGTTCCCATTCGACGACGAACTCGGCAAGGCGCGAGACGTACTTGCGGTCCTGTACAGACGCTCGTTCATGGACTTCCAGCCACTCGATGACGTCCGCCAGAATTTCGCGCGCGGATCGGCGATACATTGTTTTGCGCTGCGCGGCAAGAAAACCCAGCAGCACCTGCAGCGAAACTTGTGACGGATCGAAGGCCAGCTCAGTTTGCGGCGCTTGCAGAACGTCGATGAGCGCGGTGCCGCGTTTTTTTGCAGCACGCTCCGTGAGCCGTAACAAATCTGCCGGCTCCAGATGCCACGCCGGAGCGGCCAGCACACGCGCGCAAGCGATATCGTCATACGGCTTGGCGATCAAGCGCAGATAAGCCAGCACATCGCGAACCAGCGGATGCTGAAGAATAGAAAGCTTGGCGATCACGAAGGGGATTTTTTTGCGCGAAAGCTCTTCGACCAGGTGATCGCGATGAGCATGCTGGCGGTACAGCACGGCGAAATCTCTCCAGCGGTGGCCCGCGCGGTGAAGACGCTCGAGTTCGCTGGTGACCCACAGCGATTCGTCGGCGGCGTTGGCCAGCTCCGCGATGCGGATGCGTTCGCCTTCGGGATGCGTGGTGGTCAGGAGTTTTGGTGGAAAGCGATCGCTGCGGGCATTTTGTCCAATCACATGCGTTGCCACTCGCAAAATATTTGGAGAGGAGCGGTAATTTTCGGTCAGCGTCACACGGAAAGAAGCCGGATCGTCTTCGTCCTTCAATCCTGCAAAGCGTTTCTCAAAAATAGAAAAGCTGGCGAACGAAGCGCCGCGAAAACGATAGATGGCCTGATCATTGTCGCCGACCACAAAAATATTTTGCGGTTCTGCGCAGAGCAAGTGCAGCAATTCAATTTGCGCGATGTTGGTGTCCTGAAACTCGTCGACCAGGATGTAGCGGTAACGCTGTTGCAGTTTTTCGCGCAGGGCTGCGTCGGTTTGCAGCAATTCCACAGCTCCGGTAATCAGCGAACCGAAAGAAACGCGTTTCTTCTCGCGTAAAAGTTCTTCGCTGGCGTTGTACGCGCGCGCAATTTCCTGCTGCAACGCCACGTGTTCCGCGCGTTCGGAATAGGTGTCTTCATCCAAAGAAGCGCGCTGGGCTTTCAGTTTGGCGGCGAGGTCATTGGCGTACTGCTGATAGTCATCGCAAGAGACCAATTCGTCCTGGCAGCGGCTGAAGAAATCGACGAAATCGTTCAAAAATTGCCCGGGGTCCGCCAGGCGCCGGTATTTCTCTAAGCGCAGCTTAACCAGATTGCGGCGAAGCAGAATCCAGTGGTCGCACTTATCGAGGATCACGCGCTCGGGATCAAGCTCCACGAGCAAGGTTTCGCAGAAAGAATGAAACGTTGCCAGCGTAACGTCTTTGCCACGTTCGCCCATGGCTTTGACGACACGCGCTTTCATTTCGCCCGCAGCTTTTTTCGTGAAGGTTAGGCCGAGGATATTTTCGCCGGACAGCGCGGGATCAGATTCCAGCAGGTAGCGGATGCGCTCGGTGATGACGCGGGTCTTACCTGTACCTGCCCCGGCGATTACCAGCAGCGGGCCTGGCCCTTGAGTAATCGCGCGCTTCTGCGCGTCGTTTAGCTGTAGAGCAGAGGGCTGCGAATCAGGCTGCTGCGAGCTTGGATCCGGGGTGGGTGGAAAACCCATATCAAAAAGCGTGGCCATGAACGATCCTAGAATGCCTAGCGTGTAGAGGTTGAAGTTAAATTCCCATATCAGGCGATTCGATCAAAAGCGCCGCACTTAAATTACGGTAATTTAAATGCAGACTTCAGATTAACGAAATCATAGGCGAAGAGGAAGCGAAGATTGCCTGGTTTTCTCCTCTTCCAGTACACTTGATTTCGAGCCCGGTCTTCGCGGCCCTGCCCAGAGTACTTCAAGGAGCACACATGCCAGTCAGCGATTTATTGTTGGGCGAGTTCGACCAGGAAATGACCAACACCCAGAAGACTCTTGAGCGCGTGCCGGGCGATAAATGGGATTGGAAGCCACACGCGAAATCGGGAAGTCTTGGCTGGATGGCATCGCACATCGCAACACTCCCGCATTTCACGGTGACCACGATACAAACGCAGGAATTCGAAATCGCGGGCTCTGAGGGGCCAAAAGTCAACAATGTTACGGAGCTGCTGCCCGTGTTTGCGCAGCAGCGCCAGTTAGCGCGGGATGCCATCGTAGGTGTCACTGACGAACAGCTGCGTGAAATTTGGACCCTGAAATGGAACGGAAAAGCTCTGTTTTCGATGCCGCGATACGACGTGCTTCGCAGCATGTGCTTTAACCACATGATTCATCATCGCGCGCAGCTCACCATGTATCTTCGCGCGCTGGATGTGCCGGTGCCCCCATTGTATGGCCCGAGCGCCGACGAACAGGGATTTTAACTTCGTGGAGAATAAAAAAATGGAAACGCCCGTAATTCTCAGCGCAGTTCGCACACCGGTCGGCAAATTCCAGGGAGGATTGTTGGGATTTTCGGCGACGGAACTCGGGGCAAAGGTCGTTGCTGAATCCGCTCGCCGTGCGGGAATCGATGCGAAGCAGATTGATGAAGCGATTCTCGGCAATGTGGTGCAAGCCGGGCTCGGCCAGAATCCCGCGCGCCAGGCCGCGTTAAAGGGCGGGTGCGATCCTAGAGTTGCTGCGCTGACCATCAACAAAGTTTGCGGCTCAGGATTAAAAGCTGTGGCGCTGGCGGCGCAAGCAGTACAGCTCGGTGAGTCGGAAATTGTGGTGGCGGGCGGCATGGAGTCCATGTCCAACTGCCCTTACCTACTGCCACAAGCGCGCACTGGCTATCGGATAGGCGACGGGAAATTGGTCGACTCGATGATCCATGACGGCTTGTGGGATGCGTTCGAAGATTTTCACATGGGTGTGACCGGCGAACTGGTCGCCGAAAAGTACGGGATCACCCGCGAGGAGCAAGATCGCTTCGCGTTCGAAAGCCACCAGAAAGCGGTACGCGCACGCAAGTCGTGTTTCTTCGAAGCGCAAATACTTCCGATTGAGGTACCGCAGAAAAAAGGCGCGCCCATCATGGTGAAATACGATGAGTCGCCGCGCGAAGACACGTCGATGGAAGCGCTGGCGAAGTTGAAGCCGGCGTTTAAGAAAGACGGCACCGTTACCGCAGGGAACTCTCCGGGCACGAATGACGGGGCTGCCGCGGTGATCGTGACCAGCGAACGTCATGCGCAATCGTTGGGAAAGAAACCGATCGCGCGCATCGTTGCCCAAGCGGTCGGCGGAGTGGAACCCAAGTGGGTGATGATGGCGCCCGTGGAAGCGGTGGAAAAACTGCTTAAAAAAACCGGATGGGACCGCGACAAAGATGTGGATTTAATCGAGTTGAACGAAGCGTTTGCGGTGGCGGCGATTGCGGTCACGCGCGAGCTGCGATTAAATCCGGAAAAAATTAATGTGCACGGCGGAGCCGTAGCCATCGGTCATCCCATCGGTGCTTCAGGAGCGCGTATATTGGTGACGCTGCTCTATGAATTGCAGCGGCGTAACCTGAAGCGTGGGATCGCGGCGTTGTGCCTTGGAGGCGGAAACGCGGTGGCACTGGCTGTCGAAATGATGTAGCTGCTTTAGGAGACAGGCGCTTCCTGCGCGACTGTTCCCGTGCCCGCAACTCCGGGCGCCAGTTCACTTGCGCAATAAGGACAGAACTTGTCGAGTTCACCGACCTCCCGCTTACATTGCGGGCAGGAAGGCCGGAGATTGCACTTGCAGTTGGGGCAGTAGTTAAAACGCGCGCCCACCGTCGATGCACATTGCGGGCAGTTATATGGCAGGGGCTCGCGCATCAGGAAGTAGATGAAAAAACCCAAGGCGAGCCAAGCCGGCGATAAGACCACCACAAGAATTGTCCACAACCCCGAATTCATTCCTCGACGCCTGGAATCACGGCTTACGTAACCCACCAGTAACAAAAAAGCGGCGATAGGAATGCTGGCGCCAGTGATAATTCCCGCCACGCATAGAGCCGAGAGTGCGGAATTATTGGGATATGGCCATATCTGGCCGGTAGGGTTGCTCATAGTGTGCATCCCAAAATTTCCTATGAGCCCTCCGACTTGCGCCCCGATAAAAAGAACCAGGACCAGAACGATCAGCCATCGCGGCACAATGCGAAACTCATCGCGAAATCGTGTCGTTTCCCTGGCGCGGCGAAAACGGATGCGCCTCATCTTTTCACTGAAGGTACTGTTAGCTTGAAAGTCCGACATTGTTACCTCGCCAATTCTTGTGATCCAATTCTCGTGCTACTAAAACTCCACTGCTGCTCACGACGACTGGGCTATTGGCTTCGCTGGAGCCAGTAACTCTCGCTGGTTTGCTTTTCGTGTTCTGCCAGTAAC
>CAXMLS010000545.1:0-2180 GCA_964194235.1 uncultured bacterium
CCAGCCGATGAAAACTTCGATGGATGGATGAAGCGCATTACTCCTACCATGGCGAAGCCCGAGCCATGGCAGTCCTTTAATTACTGGAGCAATACTCCGAAGTTCGTCGTCAGCTTGATGAAAGCCATGTATGGCGATGCGGCTACCAAACAAACGGACTGGGCTTACAATTATCTGCCGAAAGTGGATCGCAATTTTTCCTGGGTGCAGTTGTGGGACAACATGTACAACGGCATCGTTAAAGGCATGTTCGCGTTTGGCATGAACGGCGTAGCCATCGGACCGGACTCCAGGAAAAATATTGACGCCCTGAAAAAAGCCGACTGGCTGGTGGTCGGAGAAATTTATCCCGACGAGACCAGCGAATTCTGGAAGTCGCCGGGCATTTCCGCGGACGAAATGAAACAGATTCAGACCACCGTGTATCGTTTGCCATGCGCAGGTTTTGCCGAAAAAGACGGCACATTTACGAATTCCGCGAGATGGCTACAATGGAAGGGCGCGGCCCTTCCGCTGCCCGGTGAATGCCGGCTGGATCAAGCCATCGTCGCGCAGATTTTCTTGAAGGTTCGTGAACTCTACTCCAAGGATCCCGGGAAATTCCCAGATCCGATACTCAAGTTGGCGTGGAATTATACCGATCCATCCAGCCCTTCCTTGACCGATGTATTGAAAGAGATCAACGGCAAAGCACTGGCCGACCTGGAAGATCCCGCTACAAAACAGCAGGTAAAAACCGGACAGCAATTGCCGGGCTTCGCGTGGTTGAAAGATGACGGCAGCACTTCCTGCGGCAATTGGATTTACTCCGGGTCTTTTACCGAGGCCGGGAATCTCACCCAGCGCCGCGATCCCGCCGATCCTTCCGGACTGGGTGTGCACCAAAATTGGGCATTCTCGTGGCCTGCCAATCGCCGCGTGCTTTATAACCGTGCTTCCTGTGATCTCGACGGCAAACCTTTCGACGCTTCCCGGCGCCAGGTTTGGTGGAACGAAGCAACCCAGAAGTGGGTTGGCAACGATGTGCCTGACTTCAAAGCGGATTCGAAGCCTTCCGATCGCATGGGACCGTTCATCATGAATGCCGAAGGCGTGGGCCGAATTTTCGGGCCGCTCGGAGCATTCGCAGATGGGCCGTTCCCGGAATTTTATGAGCCGGTGGAAAGCCCGATCGATAATCTGCTGCATCCACAGCAGACTCACAATCCGGTAGTAAAGCGCTTCAAAACTCCCGACGACAAATACGGTGGCCCGAAAGAAGGATTCAACGTCGTCTGCACCACCTATCGATTGACCGAGCACTATCACTACTGGACAAAAAATAATCCCATGAACGTGCAACTGGTTCCGGAGCCATTCGTGGAAATCTCCGCGGAAATGGCTGACGAAATGGGATTGCATGGCGGAGAAGTACTCAAAATTTCCAGCATCCGCGGACAATATATCGCCAAGGCCATGGTCACTCGGCGCATCAAGGCCATGATGATCGACGGAAAAAAGACCTATCAGATCGGCATTCCCATTCACTGGGGCTATCGAGGAATTGCGGAAGATGAAGGCAAGACCGCGCGGACGCTGACTAACGCGCTTTCGCCCACGGTGGTCGATCCCAACGCCTTCACACCCGAATTTAAAGGCTTCATGGTGAAAGTCGAAAGGGCTTAGAGGTACCGATGAGCCAGGCCACGCTACGCATCCAAAAGATTTCTGCGCACGCCGGAAGTGTGCCCGGCGAGGGCACACAACGCGAAGACACCGTCTGCAAACTGATCGATACGACCACGTGCATCGGTTGCAAAGCGTGCGAAGTCGCCTGCATGGAGTGGAATGATCTGCCGTTTAGCGAAACCATTTTCGGCAATACCTACCAGACTATGCCGGAAACCCGGTGGAACTACTGGAACCTGATTCTTTTTAATGAGCATGAGCGTGAAGACGGAACGCTCATGTGGTTGATGCGCAAGAATCAGTGTATGCATTGCGCCGATCCCGGCTGCCTCGCGGCATGCCCCGCCGACGGCGCCATCGTGCAATACACCAACGGGATCGTCGATTTTCAGCAGGACAAATGCATCGGCTGCGGATACTGCATCACCGGATGTCCATTCAATATTCCGAAGTTCAACACGGAAACAAAACGCGTTTACAAATGCACGCTCTGTACCTGTCTCTTATACACA
>CAXMLS010000546.1:0-2288 GCA_964194235.1 uncultured bacterium
CACCAGACGTCATCGAAGTCCCACTGCAGGTACCGAAGTACGATTAAATCCAGCAAGCCGTCATTGTCCAAATCCACCCAAGCTGCGCTGGTGGACCAGCCACTGCCGCCCACGCCGGCTTTCTCGGTGACATCCGTAAATGTACCGTCGCCATTGTTGTGATAAAGCTTGTTGCCTCCGTAGGCGGTTACATATAAATCTTCATAGCCATCGTTGTCATAATCTCCGACGGCTACACCCATTCCGTAGCCTGAACCCTGCAAGCCAGCCTTTTCGGTAACATCTTCAAAAGTCCCGTCAGGCTTCTGGTGGTACAGACGATTCCAATATTTAGGATCTGTCTTTTGCGGGATCGTACCCTTCGGCGTAGGGTCGCTCAACGGCGCGCCATTCACCGCGAAAATATCCAGTCGACCGTCATTGTCGTAATCGAAGAGAGCGACGCCCGATCCCATCGTTTCGATTAAATACTTTCTGGAAGTATGAGAAGCCAGATTCTGGAAATGAATTCCAAGCGCAGAAGTTACATCCGAAAACTTTGGCACTGCCGTTTTTGCGAGTTCAGCCGGTTTTAAGTTTTTTGGGGATTTTGGTTTTTGCGCCGGTTTCACCGGATCACGCTGTGCGCACGCCGGAAAACTCATTACAACCAGCATCGCGAGACACAAAGAACCCTGCCACGGCACCCAAATCCTCATGTATCCATCCCCTGCGGCTCACTTTAATTCGTTATTTATAGGTGATAGCTGGTAAATGCACTACGGGCATGGCAAGGAACTGCACTTATTTCTTAACGTGATCCGGATCCATATCTTTGGTCCGCAGCCCCGCTTGTTCCAGCGCTTGAAAAATAAACGCGTTCCACGCGAATACTCGATGATAGCCGAAGAACGGATAGGTAGAATCTGTCGCCAGGTATTCCTGGCTGGTCGGGTAGTTCGGAGAAATGTTGATTTCTGCCCATAACCGGTTTGCGATTGCCTTTTTAGACTTGCTCCAGCCGTGAAGCATACCCGCAACATAGCTGCAAATTTCGATACGCATCCAACTTCCGCCGTTGTAATAAACGCCGTTCATTCCCCGTTGCGCGTAATTGGTAGCGAACGAGGCGCTAACCATCGGGTGCCACTTCTCGGTAAAGTAGCTCCAGCCGCCTTTCTCCTGGGTGAGTCCGATAAAGATCGGTCGCACCGTGCCACCGGCTTCCGGATACGGTGCATCCGCGCGGGGCATCATGACCGGAATGCGATCAAGGTGGTTCACGACCATCTCGTCGGTTAAAATTTTGCGATCGAACAACCAAAGGGACAGGTATTCCGGAAAGATTTCCGCAAAGCCAATTGCGTCGGATATGCCTCGCGCCGGGAGAACAAATTTCTGCGCGGGATCGTAGTAACTCCGGTAACCTTCCTCGGCCTTTTTGATATGCTCCTCGGATATTGCGGCGCTTACATCGGGGATTTGCAATTCCTTGATCACGCGCAAAGTCACCGCTAGCAATCCCTGGTTTTCACAGAGATCAGAAGTGCCTTGCGGGTAGCTGATTACATCGAGTTGGCCCATAACAAAGTTCGCCCAACACGTCCCATCGCGCCGGGAATCATAGGTCTTCAGACAATATTCGGCGGCTTTCCGGACTTTTTCCACCGGCACCTTGCTGCCGAAGCGCCGTTGATTCATGAGCGCCCAAATCAGCCACAACGGTGTTGAATCGTTGGACTTACGCTCAAGATTGGCCATGTTCGGCTCCACCAAGGTATTAATTGCCCCATCCGTTCCTTGATTCTCCGCCCACAAGTTGAAAACGCCTTCGTTCAATTCGCGGTTGTGGATGCCGTTGAGTGCGAAGAAGCTATCGCGCAAGTACATTTCTCCCGCCGCCGAATACCAGATGCTCGGAGCGAGTATCGGCCGAAAATCTTCTGTGTCGGCATTCCAACAAAGCATCATCAGGTCTGCGTATAAAATCTTTTCCGTGTCGCCGCCTTTGAATCCCAGACCTTCGGCGAGATGCACCTGGCTAGCCATCCGCAGGCCACGAACCGTGTCCGGAACGGTATCGTCAACGAAAATGAATAACGTTTTTTCAATTCGCCGATCCATCTCAAGGCGGTGGTATGGCTCGCGGCGAAAATCCAGGCGGTGCATTTCAAGTCCCCGCAACTCAATCTCATTTGTGCCGCTGGAGGCATCTCGCTCGGTGGCTTGTTCCGAAGGAGGCAAGGATATAAAAATTGCACCGCCTGTCCCGGTCCAGGACGGGACATAGACTGTCTCTTATACACATC
>CAXMLS010000547.1:0-3963 GCA_964194235.1 uncultured bacterium
GCGCGATTTGCCGGGCACACTCTAATGGGACGTGCGCTGCTGGCGCTGGATCGCGTCGAAGACGCCGAAAAGGAACTGGCCCTCGCGCGGGATGCATTGATACTTATTCCGGCGAGCGACGCGGATCGGCTAAGGCCATACTCAGAGACTTTGCGCGCGGAAATTTTGCTGGCTCAGAAAAAATCCGCCGAAGGCGTTGGCCTGATGAAGGAAATCGAAGAACAGCTTCGGGCTTCTCCCGGACCGGATGCACGAAGCCAAGCCTTGATTCAGCTTGACTCTATTGCACGCCGCGCGCGGGCAACGGAAGAATGGGCTTTGGCCGAGTTCACGTCGCAGGAAATGATCGAACAAGATGCGAGTTACGCCGGCGGCTATTACGCCATGGGGCTGGTGGCGGAGCATGAGGGCAAGGCTGCCAAAGCTATTCAGCAATTCAGCATTGCCGAGAAGCTGTGGAGTGAAGCCGACAAGGATTTACCGGAATTAATTATTCTTCACCAAAAACTAATGGTGGAACAAACCGAGTTCCCGCAAACTCGGCAGGAGTATTTGCAGCTCGTTCACGAGCACCCGGAAGCTCCCACGCCGCAACAGTCCGCCAAAGTTGAGGTGTCGGTCGACCCAGCGCGGCTCCGAGGAAGAGCGAATGCACCGGTGATCATCGTGGAATTCTCAGATTTTCAATGTCCCTTCTGCCGGAAGGTTCAGCCCACGTTGAGGAATTTGTTGGCCAAATATCCTGGCCGCATCAGTCTTGGTTATCGGGACTTTCCATTGCGCGGGATGCATGGGCAGGCGGAGCTTGGAGCGGAATCGTCGCGCTGCGCCGCGGAGCAGGAAAAATTCTGGGAATATCACGATCTATTGTTCCAGAATCCCGATAAACTCAACCGCAATGGGCTGCTGGATCTCGCGCGAAACTTAAATCTCGACGAAAAGCAATTTGATAGTTGTCTTTCGAGCGGCAAATATAGAGCGCAAGTGGAGCGAGATTTGCAGGACGGTATTCGCGCAGGAGTGCTAGGAACACCGGGAATCTTTATTAACGGAATTTTGATGAGCGGCGCGCAACCGCAAGCGGCGTTTGAGAGCGTCATCGAGGCTGAGCTTGCTGCTGCTCACAACAAGCGCGCCGGACCTTAACAGTGTGCAGCAGTAGTCAATTGCGGCCAACGTTCGAGCCTTGTTGTTGCTGAATGCGCGCCGCAGTTTTCATTTCTCGCTGTGCCGCTTCTGCTTTGCCCTGCTCCCGGTAAAGTTGGCCCAGGGAGTAATGGGCTGTGTAGTTGCCGGGATTGATCGAGAGAGCGTGCTGAAACGCGCGCTCGGCTAAAACTAGCTTTCCTTTTTTGTTCAACACCTTTCCCAGAACAATGTAGGGCTCGGATTCCGTTGAGTCCAACCAGATCGAGCGCTGGAGAACTTTTTCTGCATCGTCCATGCGACCGAGCCGCCAGTACACATCTCCCAGTTGGGTAAGTGCCGGTGCATAGGCCCCATTGATGGCCAGTTCACTTTGAAACTCGGTTGCGGCCAGCGCATAGTTCGCTTGATAGACGGCAAATTCACCAAGGGTGAAATGCCCGAGCGGTAATTGCGGAGAGAGCGACAGGGCTTTTCGTGCTTCTGCTTCGGCAACTGGATCAAAGCCTTGCCGAAGGAGTATGCGAGCCAGCAAGAGGTGTGCGCTGGCTGAATCGCCATCGAGGCCGTAAAGTTGCGCAAAAATTTCCCGCGCTTGCTGATATCGCTTAGTCAGGACGTAACAGAGGCCCAGGATGTAAATCGCGTCGATATTTTCGTTGGGATGCCAGACGTGAACCTGCTCTAGAGCCGGAATAGCCTCGGCTGGTTTGCCGCTGGAGTACAAAGACAAGCCAAGGAGTTGTGCGGCGTCACGGTCGTCCGAATTCTCGGTCCAGGCCGCTTGCAGATGTCTCGCGGCCTCCAGATACTGACCCTCCCGGTAGTAGGCTACGCCTAGCTCGTGTTGGAGCCCTTTCATGTCCGGCTGTCGCACCGTCAAACTCTTCAATTCAGCGATGGCTTCCGCGTTTTTATTCTGCTCCAGAAGCGCATGAGCTCTTGCCAGCGTTTCGTCCTGTTGTTGAGCAACACAGTTCACGCCAAGTAAAAGCGAACACATCGAGACGGCGGCGAATCTTTTCCTCCTGTGCGTTGACAGCGAGTGCGGCTTCTTCGCTGAATCGTTTTTAGTTTCGTCTTGCGATTTTCGTCTCATTTACGATCGGTGTCAGACGGCTGGACCGGATTCCCGGAGCCTTCTCGTACGGTCAAAATAGCATCTATCGCGGGACTGCTAAAACGTTCGATTAACCCGCTGGGCCAACGGACTTCAAGGAATTCAACGTGCGTGCTTGCTCCCAAACCAAAGTGAACACGCATGTCGTTATTTGAAATGTAGCTCGACCCGCTGCGAACCTCATCCACCTGTTGACGCCGGGCTGTTTTCAGTGTGAGGCGCGCGCCGATTCCATCGCGATTGGACTTCGTGCCGATGGTCTTGATCGCTATCCAGTGGTTGGGATATGCGGTGCGGTTCACCAGCAAGCTGGGCGGATCATTCCGATTTACGATCACGGCCGATAGCCGGCCATCGTTCCACAAGTCCCCAACCGCAAGACCGCGGGCAGCGGCCGGAGTGGCGATGCCGGGCCCTGCCGTGTGCGAAATATCGGTAAAGGTTCCGTTTCCGTTGTTGCGATACAAAAGTTTCGCTTCACTGTAATCGATTCCGAGATTCAGCGTGTCCACTTCAGGATAAACATGGCCATTGACGGCGATGAGGTCGGGCCAACCGTCATTGTCGAGATCAAGAAATGCCGTGCCCCAGCCAAGATATTTCGTATTGGAACCAAGACCTGCCGAATAGGTGACGTCCGTAAACGTGCCATCGCCGTTATTGTGGTACAGCGTAGATGTGTCGTCGGAAAAATTTGTGCGGAATAGATCGAGGTTTCCGTCGCCATCGTAGTCAGCGACCGCGGAACCCATGCCTGCCTGTTCGCGACCATCCGCGTTATAAGCCGCACCCGAAAAAATTCCTTCGTCGGTGAAGGTGCCATCGCGATTGTTGTGGTAAAGAATACTGGGAGTGCTGTCGCATGCAACGTAGATATCCGGCCATCCGTCGTTGTCGTAGTCGAATGGCGTAACACTGAAGCAATAATGCCCCATGGTGCGATCAATGTGGGCGGGCATGGTTACATCCTGGAAGCGACCTTTGCCGAGATTGTGATAGAGAATATTTTTTCTAGACGGCAGACCGCGCGGTCCGCAAAAGACGGCGATGCCTTTCCACAGGCAAGTAGGAAATTCTCCCGGTAGCGGTCCGTGGGCAAGGTCGAAATCTGCGTAGTTCGCAATGACCAGGTCCAGCTGGCCGTCGCGATCGTAATCCACGAATGCACAACCGCTTCCCCAGGCTTTTCCATCGCCGGCAACGCCAGCTTTTTCTGCGACCTCCTCAAATTTGCCTCCAAGGTTGTGGTAGAGCCGATTTTTCCCATAGTAGGTGACGTAAATGTCTTCCCAGCCGTCGTTGTCATAGTCTCCGACGCATACGCCTTGTCCCCAGCCGGCCCCAAGCAATCCTGCTTTCGCGGTCACGTCGGAAAACGTCCCGTCGTGATTGTTGTGATAAAGATGACCTGATGGCGCGCTTTCCAGAGGGGAACCTTCCAACGTAGTTCCGTTGACCAGGAAAATATCCGGCCATCCGTCGTTGTCGTAATCGAAGATGGCCACACCGGTGCCGGTGCTTTCGAGAATGTACGTGCTGCTGTGTTTACCTCCGAAAACATTCGTGGCAGTGAGTCCCGCTTTATTGGCGATGTCCACGAATTCAGCAGCGGCTGCAGGTTTAGAGCTCTGGAGCGTCGGCTTTTGTGAGCCGAAGAACGACACCACAATGAGTAGTGTCTGTCTCTTATACACATC
>CAXMLS010000548.1:0-5804 GCA_964194235.1 uncultured bacterium
GATGTGTATAAGAGACAGCTACAGTGCTAATCGCTAAAAAACTCGCCAAAAAGAATTTGGTTTTATCGATACTTAGTTTAGTTTTGCTCGCTCTAGTCATGCCCGGGCGTAACACAGCAGCTACGACGGCTTGCTTTCTTTCTTCCGGAAATTGGGTCAACGTCCCGCTATCCCAGGTAGAAACTCAAAATTTTCGCATCACTTATGACGCGACACCTTCCAGCTCCACGGTAGATGCCGTCACCGGTCTCTCTTCAGGGACCGCCAGCCAATATACCAATCTCGCCGCTATCATCAGGTTCAATGCGCTCGGCGCAATTGATGCGCGCAACGGCTCCGCATACGTAGCGGCCTCCGTAATCCCATACGCCGCCGGCGTAACCTACCATTTCGCTCTCGACGTAAACATCGCCACGCACACGTACAACGCATACGTAACGCTCGGTTCGACGCAGGCCACCATCGGCACTAACCTCGCGTTCCGCAGCGAACAATCGTCCGTAGCCTCGCTCGGCAATCTCGGCGCGATGACCTCAACGGGAAGCCACGCGGTTTGCAACATTGCCTTGAACATCGTCGTACCGTCGATCACCACGCAGCCTGCCAACCGCACAGTTTCCGCCGGGCAGACCGCCAACTTTACCGTGGCCTCCACCGGCACCGCGCCGCTAACCTATCAATGGAACAAAAACGGTGTGGCCATCGCAGGTGCAAATTCCTCAAGCTACACCACGGCGCTTACCGCCACTGCTGACAACGGCGCGAACTTCAACGTTGTGGTCAGCAACGCCGCCGGTAGTGCAACTAGCGCCGCCGCAACTTTGACGGTCACCGCCGCGCAGCTACCTGCGGGATGCCTCTTGTCCGATAAGGCGTGGGTCGGCACCGCGCTAGGACAAACCCAGACCGGCAGTTTCCGCGCATCTTTCGACGCCACGCCTGCAACTTCGCCAATCAACGGCATCACCGGGCTATCACCGTCCCCGGCGACCGCCTACCAATCTTTGGCCGCAGCCGTGCGCTTTAATCCCAGCGGATTTATTGACGCCAGAAATGGCGGCGGCTTCACCGCGGCTCAGGCAATTCCGTACGCGGCGGCCACCACCTACCATTTCATTCTCGATGTCAGCATCTCCACGCACACCTACAACGCTTACGTGATCATCGGCGGCGTGCAGCTCACCGTTGGCACGAATCTAGCTTTCCGCACCGAGCAAGCCACCGCGTCTTCGCTCAGCTACCTCGGCGCCCGGACTGCTTCGGGAAGCCACACCGTTTGCAATCTGATGATCGTAGCTGCGCCAACCAGCGCGCCATCCATCACGTCCCAGCCAGCCAGCGTCACCGTCGGCGTCGGGCAATCGGCCAGCTTCTCGGTGTCTGCCTCGGGAACGTCCTTGACCTACCAGTGGAAGAAAAATGGTGTTGCGCTCAGCGGCGCCACATCGTCCAGCTACACCACGCCCTTGACCGGTTCTTCCGATACTGGTGCGCAATTTACGGTAGTCGTCAGCAACGCCGGCGGTAGCGTCGCCAGCAACGCCGCCACGCTCACGGTTTCAGCGGCCTCTACGCAGTTGCTCAACTCCAGCACCACCAGCCTCAGCTTCGGCAGCGTAACCGGCTCCTCCAGCAGCACTCAGGCAGTGACGTTAACCAACGCGGGAAACGCCAACGTAATCATTTCGCAAGTCTCCGTTTCGGGCGCAGGCTTCACCGCCACCGGAGCCACCGGACTCATCCTCAGCCCGGGCCAGTCCACCGCGTTGACCGCCACCTTCGCACCGGCCGCGACCGGTTCAGCCACCGGCAGCATCGCCGTAACCAGCAACGCCACTAACTCACCGGCAAAAATCGCCCTGTCCGGCAGCGGTGTCGCCGCAGTAGCCCACTCCGTGAGTCTGTCTTGGACGCCCGGGAACTCCGCGGTTACCGGCTACCACACCTACTCCAGCACCGTGTCTGGCGGCCCCTTCGTGAGAATGACTTCCACTCCGCAGAGCAATCTCACGTACATCGACACCACCGTCCAGTCCGGGCGCACCTACTACTACGTAGTCACTGCCGTGGATTCCTTGAACCAGGAGAGCCCGTACTCCAGCGAAGTAACCGCCATCGTCCCATAGCCAAAGCAGGGAACCAGCGCTGCAGCAACTGAGCTGATTTTGGTTGGCCTACCCTTTGCGATTCGTGCAAAGGGTGGGCTTTTTCTTTTCCTAATCAAAGCCGACCGTTCGATGCCGTATGTTCAAATCCAAAGCGTCCCCGTGGGGACGGCTTCGGGGAACCGCACCCTGCGGGTCAAAGGGTGCGGTTTTTGACTTTGACTTTTTTCTCTGGGCCATCTTCCGACAATCCCCCAGAACGATCCAGCGCGTGACTTTACCAACGTAATAATCAATAATCCCGTCATCACCCGTGCCCGCCACAAATGGTTACTACGTCGATGGGACGGTTAACCAGTCCAGCGTCGCATTCACCGGTGGAGACGCCAACAGAATGTTCTACACATACACAAACGAGAACACTCCGGGCTACCTGGTCGGCAACAACTGCGTAGGCGACTGTTCCGATCCCGACATGACGGTCAGGGTGCAAGGAGCGATGCCAGACCCTAACGTGACCACGATGAGCGCGTACCCCGGCGCTTTGCAATCCCCTCAACAAAACCAGCCCACGACATTTTGGCAACAACTGGCGGTTGTTGCGGGTTGTTCAGCGGGCTTGGGCCCCGAACTCATGGGACCCCCTCCGAACGACTCCACGAAAGAAACGGAAGGACAAAAGAGGGCGCAAGTCACCGATGAACAAGGCAGTCAGCTCAAGTACAGGAACGGAAAGCCAATCGCGCCCAATCCCCGGGGAAGCAGGAATGCAGAAGGTGTCGTGGCCGCGGCAGGAGGAGTGGCCGCGGCGGCTAATGCGGCTCAGTGCATCGGCAAAGCAGCTCAAAAATAGAATCAGATTTGGAACCTCACATGAAAAGCTCTCCCGAGAAATCTGGCGGGAAATCTCGGACGAAGTTGGTGTTGATGTTTGTGATGCATCAGCTCCTTGGCACCTGGGGCATCGCTCTGTTCGCGTATTACCTAGGCAGCTCAGTGTTCGAACTCTTCGGCCTGTTCGGTCGGTCCTACTCTCTGCGTCCCCTCCATTGGATACTGACCGAGACTCCTTTCTTTCCGGTGCAGATAGCTCTTGGCTTTTACTTTGGATGGTTGTTAGGCCGTCGCCTTAAGCACCGATCCATGGTCTGGGTCTGGATCATTCCGGGCTTAATCCTCTGCTACGCCGTGGTCACAATGCCCAATCTAAGCCCTGGGCCGACATCGGTATTAGTTCACTCTGGGGGTTCCCTGTCGCACTACTTCGGATGGGGTTGCCAACCAAATGACCGTTGCCTAGACCAGTTGCTAATCACGATGCCCTTTTACGCCGCCACAGCCTACTCAATCGGGGCGCGGCTAGCCTTCACTCTTTGAATCAGGAGCGGTTCACTTTGGCGGCTACCGTCCTTAACCTCACGTATGATTTCACGTGCCGGGTGCCGCACCCTGCGGGTGTCAGGGTGCGGTTTTTGACTTTGACTTATATGCGGCTTGGCGCCGCCTCCGGTACAAGGTATTAGCAAAAATACTTTGGACCTCGCCTACAACTTCGTCGATGTTAACGGCCATAACAACGGCAACGTTGCGTCCATCACTAACAATATCGACACCGCCCGCTCGCAATCCTTCACCTACTATCCCTTGAATCGCATCGCCACCGCCCAAACGTCCGCAACCGCTGCCACTAACCTCGCCCAATGTTGGGGCGAGCGATACGGTTACGACCCTTGGGGAAATCTGACCTCAATAGTAGGCATTCAACCGCAGTACACCGGCTGCACCCAAGAAAGTGGTTTCAGCATCACAGCCACCCTCAAAAATCAGATTCCTGGCGATACTTATGATGCCGCAGGCAATGTCATTTCAATTCCCGCAATTGCCAACTACGCCTACGACGCCGAAAATCGCCTCATTTCTACCGCCGGCGTCACCTACACCTACGACGGCGATGGCAAGCGCGTAATGAAATCCAGCGGCACCATCTATTGGTACGGAGCTGGTTCTGGCGTCCTCATGGAAACCGATCTCGCTAACAATGAAAAAGCGTTCTACACCTACTTTGCGGGAAAGCGCTTTGCTGTAACTTGGCCGAGCAATGAAATCGACTTTTATCAAACCGACCATCTCGGGAGTTCCCGCGCCTTCTACAACCAGGCAGGCGCTAACGTCTCCGACTTCTACCCATTCGGAGGCGAACGAGTCATCTCCACCTCCTCCCCGTCCAGCAACTACAAGTTCACCAGCAAAGAACGCGATAGTGAATCCGGCCTGGATAACTTCATTGCTCGCTACGACTCCTCGAGTCTCGGTCGCTTAATGAGTCCGGATGAGCCGCTGATTGACCAGGATGAGAGCAGTCCGCAAAGTTGGAATTTGTATAGTTATGTGCGCAACAACCCGATTAACAACACCGACCCATCCGGGAACGCTTGTGTAAGCAATGGCAAGGGTGGCTTCGTGGACGACAACAGCGGCGGCCAAAGCTGTAAGGATGCGCAGGAACCGCAGAAAGTCGAAGTGAAGGCGAAGGCTCCTCCCAGCGCTGACGATCAAAGGATCCTTGACTTCGCGAATGACCTCAACAGATATAATATCCAGAACAATGTCCTCAAGTTAGCAGGTGCTGGGGCTTTGATCGGAGCAACTGGCGGCGCTGCCTGCTACTACCTCTGCCCGGCAGCGACTGTGACAACCCTTGGGACAATAGGCACTGCTGGCGCGGCTGCTGGGCCAGTACCGTACAAAACTGGAGACATCATCGACGAGGTGGTGCAAACCTCGGCGCCGGTTCGAATCTATGGAGAAGTAGTGGTCGAGGGTACGCAAGTCACGGTCAAGAATGTCTTGGTTTACGCAGCGGACTCGGCCCAGAAGTTAAACGTAGGCACAAGAGAAATGCTCAAAGCAATCAGACCATAGTTTGATGGATTAAAGCAAGCGGGCTATACCACGGTTCGAATCGTGGGCGACCGTGTTAGCGGTGCAAATCCTGGAAGAGCTGTGGACATTACAAAGACGTTGCGATAGGAACGACCGGTCATGATCAACCCCGAAGTGTTGGATGATGCTCGCAGGTTAATACACGCAGGTGCTGACCGAGAGCTAATACTGGTGTTCTTGCGCGACCGGGGCTTCGACAAGATAGACTCCATCAACTCTGTCAGGAGTCTTTTTGGCAAAAATATGCCGGAGGCCAAGAGTCTCGTGGACCACAGTCAGGCATGGTCTGACAGATACGAGTCTGACATGCAGCTTAGGGAGGCTGCTCGTGAGGCCTTGCGACAACTTGCGGATTCGAACTCTCCGAACGGACCGCACATAGCCTTTGGAGACGAAGATACATAGGCATATCCCCGAGCACACCCTACGAGCCTTTAGCGCAGAGCTGGGCAGCTTTACGGGGCGGTCTTGATGCCGAGCGGTTACCGTGCAGCGCCGCAGGGCGCTGGGAAGAGCCATGCCTTCGGCATGGGGTTGACGGGGGACACGTCACCCCAAGTTGGCGGGTGGCCCAGCCTTGAGCAAGTTAGTTGATTTTGGGTGGCCTACCCTTTGCCGTTCATGCAAAGGGTGGGTTCTTTATTTTCCGAATCAAAGCGGATCGTTCGATGCGCGGTTCGAATCAAACCTTCACCGTGAGGCCGGAACCCCTCTCCGAGCTATAATTAACTAGTATTTACTATTATTATATAGTAT
>CAXMLS010000549.1:0-2796 GCA_964194235.1 uncultured bacterium
GATGTGTATAAGAGACAGGTTTATGAGTGCGCAGTATTCAAATGGCCGGAGCCCAATCTTGAAGAGTATGGAAAAAAACGATGGGGCGGAGAATGGCGGCGATCATACCGCCCAAAGCGGAACCTCGACTCTATTGTTCGACGTTTTGTCATCTGAGTCAGGCGACCGCCTCGACCGTGTGGTCACCGCACGTTGTCCTGAATTAAGCCGCACACGAGTGAAAGAATTGATCGATGCGGGACTCGTGCAGGTTAACGGCGCTTCGTCGAAAGGTTCCCATAGGTTGCACGGCGGCGAACGCATTAAGGTGCAACCGCAGGCCCGCCCTCCGCTTCGCGCCAGTGCGGAATCCATCCCGCTGGATATTCTTTACGAAGATGGCGACATCGTCGCGATAAACAAGGCGGCCGGAATGACCGTGCACGCGGGTGCAGGCAACGCCAGCGGGACGTTAGTTAACGCGCTGCTGGGTCGCGGCCAGGCACTTGCGCAATCGGGCGATGCGCTGCGGCCGGGAATTGTGCATCGGCTGGACAAGGAAACCTCCGGCGTCATTCTCGTGGCGAAAACCGATGCGGCGCATGCGCGGCTGGGCGAAGCGTTCCGCCAGCGCACGGTAAAGAAAACGTACATCGCGCTGGTACAGGGATCGTTCGCCGAAAGCAATGGGCGCATCGAGCTGGCAATCGGGCGCGACCCCGTGCGGCGCGTGCGCATGGCCGCGGAACAAAAGACCTGGCATGGCGAAAAGATTGGCAATCCTCGAGATGCGCGAACGGACTGGCGCACGTTGCTGCGCATCGATGCGACGACATTGCTGGAGGTACAACTGCACACCGGCCGCACGCACCAGATTCGCGTGCATTTTTCCGCGCTGAAACATCCGGTGGTAGGAGACACGCTCTATGGAGCGGCTGCGCAGCTGCGCATTGGCTGCGTCACACTACCACCGCTGGGCCGGAATTTTTTGCATGCAGCAAAGATTGTGTTTTCTCATCCGCGAACGGGCGAGCGAATGGAGTTGCGGGCTCCGTTGCCTGCGGTACTGCGAGATTTCCTGCACGAATTGGCGCAGGCGGCGGGCGGCGAACCGCGACGAATTGACGCTGCGCTTGCTGGGTACCTATAATCTGGCCCATGCAACGCAAATGCATCTTCGTCTTCGCGACGGCATTATTGGTTTTTCTCGCTACACCCTCTGAAAATCGCGGGCAACAGCCTCCCGCCACTCCGGAGCAAACGCAATCCCCGGCGCCGTCGGGAGCAGCTGGTTCGCAGGACGCGAGGCAGACGCCAACCGTCATTCCTGTGCGTGTCAATCTCGTGGATATTCTTTTTACCGTGTTAAATCGCCGCAATAAACTTGTGCCGGAGCTGGAGAGGTCGGATTTCAAGATCTTCGACGACAAACAACCGCAGGAAATCCGCTACTTCAGCAAGCAGACTGACCTGCCGTTGCGTATTGGAATGCTGCTGGACACTTCCAACAGCATCCGGGACCGCCTGAAATTTGAGCAGGACGCCTCGACGAATTTTCTCTTCAGTGTTTTACGCCACAACAAAGACGAAGCCTTCGTTATGACTTTTGATGATGAACCGCAAGTGCTGCAAGGCTTCACTGGGGACGCTGGAGCCCTGAGCGAACAAATCTTCAAGACGCGCGCAGGCGGCGGCACAGCAATCTACGACGCGATATATGCCGCGTGCGTGAATGAGCTCAGCCATCCGCCGCGCCCGCCGGGAGATCAGCCCGACGTGGTGCGCCGAGTGATGATTTTAATCAGCGACGGCGAGGATAATCTCTCCACGCATACGCGGGCGGACGCCATCGAGATGGCGCAACGCACCAGCGTGGTCATCTACACCATCAGCACCAGCACGCAGTGGATCGCGCTTTCGCAGACCGATCCGTCGAAGCTTGCCAACCGCAAGAGTCACCTCACGGACGGCGACAAAATCTTACAGGATTTGGCGGACGAAACCGGCGGGCGCGCTTTCTATCCTTATCACGTGGACGACCTGGATCAGTCGTTCCAGGATATCGGCGATGAGTTGCGCAACCAGTATTCCATCGCCTACAGCCCGACGAATTACAATCTTGATGGGCGCTACCACAAGATCCGCATCGAGATTCCAGAGCACAAAGGCTATCAAGTGCGGGCAAGGCGCGGTTACTTTGCGAAGGCGAATGCGAACGGTGCAGCGGGCAAGCCTGGGGGCTCAACGCCATAGCAATTAAGCAGTCGCAAATTTATAACGCTGAAACTCTAGCCCTTTGGCGCGTAGTATCCCTTGCGGGCCAGCACGCGCAGGTCGTGGTTGGTGGTTTCCACTTTAATTTTTCTAAATTTTCCGTCGTGCGTTGAATTGGCCGGGTAGTAGCCCAGCGTGTACTGACTGCGAAGCTCGTCGGAAATTTCGTCGAAAGCTTCTTTCAGTTTCTTTTCCGAATTTACGACGATCACGCGGCCGCCGGTTTCGTCGGCGAGCTTCCTCGCTACTCCGCCGTTGCCTCCGCCGAATCGCCGGTCGGCGACGAGGAGCACGTGAATCACGGCGTCCGTTCTTTGCGCTGATTCGATGGCTTCTTCGATCTTTACTCTACTGCCTTCATCCTGCGCATCGGTGACGATAACGATGGCTTTGCGCCCGGCTTCGGTGTTCAATTTTTCGCTACACGAGAGATAAATGGCGTCGTAGAGAGCAGTACCGGTCACGTGCTGGTTGCCGATGGGGCCGGGATTACCGGCGATCGTTCCACCGCCCGGAGTATTAACTGTCTCTTATACACATCTC
>CAXMLS010000550.1:0-2386 GCA_964194235.1 uncultured bacterium
TTCCTCCACTGCGCAAGCCGACTCGTTCGCAAGAGCGAACGAGAGAAAACAGCGTCGGCTCGCTGCGGTCGGAATGACAGGTTTTTGATTGAACGAAATATCTTGCCAAAGATTTACGAGAGGCGAAAAGTCGTCCGGCGAAATTCTCCCCGACTTATCCTGCGAAGTGTTGGCAAGAAAATTCATAGGCGAGCGGCGACGCGCGCGGCGATGTGGCCGTCATCGCGTCGAAAAATGAGCACGAGGCTGTCGGTTAACGGAACATCTTTGCTCGGGATCTCGAGAGCGTATGACCACTCGAGTTTTTCCGGGAGTTCGCTGGCGAGTGTTTTCGCGTAGGGCGGAACGGGGTTCACAGAAAAAAAACTTACCTTGTAACTTTCCGTGGGCCGGAGATCGATGCCACGTTTCCAGAAAAGTGAGAGACGGAGCTTCCTCATCATCTCGCGAGTCAGGTACTGGCGGCCGGTGCCGTCGTGCAACTGCGATGGGCATGGGAAATCGTGTATGACGAATTGCAGGGAGATGTGGTCCGGGAATTCGGTGACGGACTCTTTGCCGCGAAGATATTGCGTGCCCTGGTTATCGTCGACACGTTTCAAATTATCAAAAAAATCTTTTTCCACCATGCGGCCGGCGAGCCGGAAACAAGTGTGTTCATTCACGCTGCCATCCGTTTGAAGAAAGACGCCGCCATCGAAATTCCAGACGCTGCGCGGCACGCGCCTGGGCTTATTGGCGGGATTTTGCGCCGAAAGCAACTGGGTGGACAGGAGTAAAGCGGCGAGTGCCGTCCTTGCGAGGAGAAGAGAAAAGCGGTGCACGGCAGACATTGCGTTTTTGTTCGTTGGTACGACATTGGCAGCGACGGCGAACATTTCTGCGATTAAAAAATCTGACGGCCTGCTTGGCGGATTAAATTGAATGCATGGTGATGCTTCCGTCAGGGATGCGTCATGTCTTCGGCGCGAACCAGCGCGTCAAACTTTTCGCCAGTAATGAAACCAAGTTTAATGGCGGCTTCACGCAGGCTGGTGTGTTCGTGATGGGCGGTGTGCGCTACTTTTGCGGCGTTATCGTAGCCGATGGTTGGGGCGAGCGCGGTAACCAGCATCAATGAATTTTTAACATAGCGATCGATCTGCTCACGATTCACTTCGATGCCGGTGGCGCAATGATCGACGAAACTGTTGCAGGCGGCAGCGAGCAGCTCCACGGAATGCAGATAATTAAAAATCATCACGGGCTTGAAGACGTTCAGCTCGAAATTGCCCTGCGAGCCCGCGAAGCCGATGGCTGCGTCGTTGCCCATCACCTGGATGGCGACCATGGTCAGGGCTTCACACTGCGTGGGATTTACTTTTCCCGGCATGATGGAGGAGCCGGGTTCGTTTTCGGGCAAGGTGAGTTCGCCGAGTCCGCAGCGCGGTCCGGAAGCCAGCCAACGAATATCGTTGGCGATTTTCATGAGTGAAGCAGCGAGAGTTTTTAGCGCGCCGCTGGCGAAGACAATTTCGTCGTGAGCGCTCAGCGCGGCGAATTTATTGGGATGCGAGCGGAATGGCAGCCCGGTGAGTTCAGAAATTTTGCGCGCGGCACGTTCGGCGAATTCGGGGTGCGCATTCAGGCCGGTGCCGACGGCGGTGCCACCAATCGCGAGATCGTAAAGGCCGTTAAGCGCGGAGTTGATGCGTTCTTCGTCGCGGTCGAGCAAACTGACCCAGCCGGAGAACTCCTGGCCGACGGTGAGCGGTGTGGCATCCTGCAAGTGGGTGCGGCCGATTTTTACAATGCCGATAAATTCCTGGGCCCTGGCGTCAAGGGCGTTGCGAAGTTTTTTTACCGCGGGCAGCAGGGTGCGAGCGGTTTCGGTGGCCGCGGCGATGTGCATAGCGGTGGGGAAGGTGTCGTTGGAAGACTGCGACATGTTGACGTCGTCATTGGGATGAATGGGTTTTTTGCTGCCGAGGACGCCGCCGGAAATTTCGATCGCGCGATTGGAGATGACTTCGTTGACGTTCATGTTGGTTTGCGTGCCGCTGCCGGTTTGCCAGACGCGCAAAGGGAAGTGGCCGTTCAGCTTGCCGGCGATTACTTCATCGGCGGCTTGCGATATGAGCTTTGATTTTTCGGGAGAGATCTTTTTCAAATCGAGATTGACGAGGGCGGCGGCTTTTTTCAGGACGCCGAAGGCGCTGATCAGTTCGGGCGGCATGAGGTCTTTGCCAATGGCGAAGTGAATGAGGGAGCGCGCGGTCTGGGCGCCGTAATAGCGATCAGCGGGGACCTGCAGCTTGCCCATGCTGTCGGATTCGGTGCGGGTGGCGTTCGACTGCGCAGTCTGAGTGGCGTCGGCCAATTTAGGGCTCCTGTGGCTCGTGGAAAC
>CAXMLS010000551.1:0-2745 GCA_964194235.1 uncultured bacterium
GCCTGCTGGCCGGCAAAACTATATACGGCGATGTCGCCGTTCCCAAGGACAGGCCCATTCGGTGAATGGTAAAAGGCCAGGTACTTTTGTGCGGCGGGATCAATGGAAACGGTTATCGGATTTCCGTTTGAGTCGTGAATCATTCCATTTCGGGCGTCGACAGAAGGGACCGTAGTGACGGCTGTGATGCCCTTGGACTGGCGGATGCCTTCGTAGTCGGCGAAGAAGAAGGTGCGGTTAGGAATGATGGGACCACCGACGGAGCCGCCGAATTGGTTCCGTTTGAACGAGGGAATCTGCGGGCCGTCAAAAAAATTTCTTGCGTCCAGTGCGCTGTTTCTGAGGAACTCGTACACGCTTCCGTGAAATGCGTTGGTTCCCGAACGGGTAATCGCGTTGATAACGCCGCCAGACGTTTTGCCGTATTCAGCGGAATAGTTGCTGGTGAGCACCGAGAATTCCTGAATGGCATCGACGCCGAGGCTTCCGCCCAGAACACTACCCGGAGCGCCGTTGGCGTAATCGTTCAAGCTGATGCCATCCAAACGGTAATTGTTCTGCTGTGGGCGAGCGCCGGAGATGGTCAATTGCTGTCCAAAGCCGCGATTGCCGCGATCGGCACCCGATGAAAAACTCGGTTGGGTTTGAATCGTATCGACGCCGGGTTGCAGGGCCGCGAGATCGGTCCAGCTGCGGCCATTCAAGGGAAGTTCGCGGACAGTTGTTGCCTGCACTGTTGCGCTGATGTCCGAGCTGGCAAGTTGCACCGCCGGCGCTTCCGCGGTGACCTCAACGCGATGTGTAACCGTGCCGACTTGCAGCGCGAGATTGAACTCCTGCTGAGCGCCAACGTTAATTTTTATTCCAGGCTTAACCTCGGTGTTAAAGCCCGAGGCTGAAATCGTGACCTCATACTCCGAGGGCAAAAGATTGGTAGCGATATAAAAGCCATCTTTATTCGTTTTCACGGTCCGTTCGATTCCGGTCGCGACATCCTTGATCACAACCTGGGCGTTCGGAACTTCCGCGCCGGAGGGATCCGTGATCGTGCCGGTAAGAGTGCCGCCGGCGACTTGCGCGCGCGACGATGGAACTACGGACCATAGCAATATGATCGTGACGGCTGACAGACACACAAAAGTGCTTAAGCGAACTCGAGGAATCATGGATAACCCCCTGGTTGCGAGTGAGGCTATTGCAAATACCAGACCGATGCCTTAATGGGGAATTAATAATTATTTAGATTGATTCATGCAGTATTTTTAATCAGGCAGAAATGGTCGCCGCTGCGGCAGTCGCGGGCAAAATCACGGTAAAGCTCGATCCGATTTCTGGAGTGCTCTCGCATTCAATGGACCCGCCGTGCACGTCGACGATTGCTCGAGCAATGGCCAGTCCCAGCCCGCCGCTCTGATGGGCACCACCGTTGTTATTTGGTGCGGCACGATAAAATCGCTCGAATATAAAGGGCAAATGCTTCGCCGGAATACCGATACCCTGATCCTGGAAGCGAACTTTGATCGCGCGCTCCTCTTTTTCCAAACTAACTTTTATCCACTTGCCGCTATCGGAATATTTGATGGCATTATCGAGAAATATAAGAAACAGCTGGCGCAAAAATGCTTCGTCGCCAAAGTAGGCTACGTCAGTCTTTAGTTCGCGAGTAAGGACAATATTTTTCGCGGTCGCGCGCGCTTTGACCAACGCACAGGCCTCTTCCAATACTTCGTCCAAATAAAGGGGCTCACTGGCTAGACGTAACTGCCCAGCATCGGCCACGGAAAGCGTAAACAAACCTTCGACGATGTGAGTCAGCTTCTTGAATTCATCATCAAATTCGGAAAGAGTCTTGCGATAATCTTCGGCGCTGCGCGGCTTGGATAGCAGCAACTGCGTCTCTCCGTGCAACACGGAGAGCGGAGTTCGCAATTCGTGCGAGGCATCGGTTACGAATTGCCGCAGAAGTTTCACAGAAGAATCCACGCGCTGCAGAAGTTGATTGATGGTCTCGGCGAGAACACTTAGTTCGTCCTGCCGTTCAGAAATCGGCAAGGGAGTCCAAAAGCCTTCGCGGTTGGTAACGCTCTTCGCCATGAGAGCGGCATGATTCGTAAGAGCAGTGATGGGCGCCAGACTTTTTCCCACATAGAAGCTTGATATTGCAGCAGTCAACAGGAGGCTAAGCGGAAAGATCAAGAGAGTGACGCTACCAAAATTCTCAAGCGCACTCCCGAAGCGGGAAGTTCTAATGGCCACGGCCAGGATACGTGCCTGGCCCATTTGCAGAAACGGAATCAAGGCAATTCGGACGTGGCGGCCACTCTCCAGACTGCCAACCACGAAGGTCGGTTCTGCGATATGCGTGCTGATTCCTTTCAAATCCAGAGGCGCGGAAAGATTCTTCGAACGCTGCAGCACGTGGCCGCTGGAATCAACCAGTTCGAAAAATTCTTCAGCGATGTTGAGATTGTTCACGTCTTCGACAGTGGGCTCGGCAATGAGATCGGCAATAATGGGGCGGGCGGTCTCGACAAGCTGACGGTTGAGCTGAGCGCGGACTTCGTGCTCAAGAAGCGCCCAAAATGCGAGGTAGGATATAGCAAGAAGGCCGGCGACAACCGAACAGAACAAAACGATCATGCGGAAGCGCAGTGTCCGTGCCTTCATCATTCCGGCATTCCTAAGCGGTAGCCCACCCCCCGCACAGTGTGGATCAGTTTAGGCGATCCAGTCTGGTCAATCTTT
>CAXMLS010000552.1:0-3986 GCA_964194235.1 uncultured bacterium
ATGTGTATAAGAGACAGGGTCAGTACCACGCGCTACATCAAAGGCGATTTTATGCGGGCGGACAATGCCGACGGGCGTATGCAGATTATCGATCTTGCCGGGCGCCGAATTATCGAACTCGACCCACAGAAGCGCACCTATACCGAGATCACGTTTGACGAGATGAAAGCGGCGATGCAGAAGGCGCAGGATCAGGCGCAGCAGAAAATGGATAAAGATCCGAAAACAAAAGACGCCAAAGCGAATGTGAACGCAAAAATCAGCGTCACTCCCGGTACCGCCAGCCGCCAGATCCAGGGACTGACGGCCAACGAGATGAAAATCCAGATTGATATGGAGATCCAGGCGCAGGCTCAAAATGATCCGCAAAACCCATCACAACCCAGCGGTCCGGTAAGCGGCACGATTTCCACCAGCATCGATTCCTGGGTCGCGCCTTCCGTACCCGGCTACGAAGAGGTAGCGGCGTTCTATCAGCGCATGGCCAGGGAAATCAACTGGGTGCCGCCAAGCGGCATCCGTGTTGACCCGCGCGTCTCGCAAAGCATGGATGAGCTGCAAAAGAATCAAGCTGCTTTCAAAGGACTGCCCTTGCTGCAATACATGAGCATGACCATGGTCGGTCAGCAAGGCGCGGCCGGAACCACCGCTGACGCGAACACTTCGAACACAAATTCGAATTCCTCCGCTTCTCGCAATGACCCGCCGACCAGCGCCTCTGACGCCATGGTCAAAGGCTTGGGTGGACTTTTCAGCAAGAAGAAAAAGAAAGATGACGCCGAAGCGCAGCAGAACAGCCAGAATCCTCCACCGCCATCGACGCCCGGTTCGCTGATGGAAATGACCATCGAGGTAACGTCGTTCTCAAACGCCGCTTTGGATGCAAGCTTGTTTGAGATTCCGTCGGGCTTCACGCGTGTACAACAAAACCCCGATCAGATTCTGAAGCAGACCAAACCGTAGTCTGTTTATCCTGAAGAGGACACTTTCACCGCGACTCCAGCGCCTCGCGTAACTCCGCGCGAACATTTTGCCCCTCAAGCCTAATCACCAGCACTCGCTCGTTCGCGAAACCGCCGGATTGCATTCGCTGGGCAAGTGCCTCTGCGCCCTGGCGCGTAAGGCAGGCGAGCGTATCTTGCGTGAGGTACAGAGGCATGACGGCTCTTGAATGGGATGCAGCGCGAGCGTCTCAATCAACGCGGATGTTCGCATCGACTGTACGAACAGACAGTGGTTTGCGCGGCACACGCGCAGAACCCAACCGCACCTGCACGTTGAATACTACTACACTGATCTCAAATCCCTGGAGACACGAAATGATGATCCGCTTATTCATGGCTTTCGCAATTTTTACCGCGCTACTTCTGGGTACAACTACGGTGCACTCCGCTCCGCAGCGCGGCAAAGGCACATTGTCCGGTTTAGTTCTGGACGCGGAGGGCAAGCCGGTGGGCAACGCGGTAATCACCTATCAATCGGCCGGGGGACACACCGCGCACGCAGTGCGCTGCGATGCTCATGGGCGATTTACCGTCGCCAAGCTGCGCTGGGATAACTACGACTTGCGGGCTTCGACGCGCGGGCAGTTCTCCAATTGGGAGAAAAACGTAATCGTGCGGTCCGGGCAGCAAACTTCGGTGACCTTGCGTCTTACAAACGGCAAAGAACTGGCCAACTCCGCAACGAAGCAATGAATCGCCACCAGAAGGATGCCCTTGTTCAGGCACCAATCTAATGCGCAGACAGTAGTACTACCCTTACGAAGCCTCCATTTATCTTGCTCCGAATGAGGTACTTACGTACGCCTCCGAAAGCATTTGTCGTAAAAAACGCTCTGGTACTAGCTACCGGGTACTGTCCGCGGTGGTGCTCCCGGCCCATTTACGCTCACACACCCTCCCCGTAGTCTCTTAAGAACGGGTTGGGGGCCGCGCGGGGACAGCGGCTCCGCAAGGGGTCGTGTGCGAGCTACCCAACCCGCCATCCTCTCTCCGGTCATCTTTCCTTATTTCTTTGAGTCAACCCACGACGAGTGCGTTATTTGGTAAGTTCACTTCACGTTTCAATGTGCTGCGGCGCCGTTCTTTTCTGCGGCCACCCCAGCCAGCCACTTCCACGCAGCTTCGGCATTCGCACTCCACGTTTGTTGTTGAGCTGTGATACTCGCCTGCGCCCCAAGCCTCTGGCAAAGGCCCCGGTCGCCAATCAGCAAGCGCAGCGCCGCGGCCAGCTCCTTCACGTCGTGCGGATCGCGCAGAATTATACCGTTAGTGCCATCGCGAATGATCTCGCTAGCTCCCGCGCACGCACTGGCGATCACCGGCAGACCACCCGCCATGGCTTCCAGGATCGGAAGCGCGTACGCGTCTTCCAGCGACGGCCCGACGTAAGCATCCGCCGCGGCATAGAATTGCAGCACGTCGGGCGACGGCGGCAAAAAAGAAACGCGTTCCGCAATTCCGCATTCGCGAATCAGCGCGTCGTACGGAGTGCGTGTATCGCTCCCTACTACCAGCAGTTTCCAAGGCAACTCCCGAATCAGCGCTAAACCTTTCAGCAGCGCGTCGAGACCTTTCTTTTTCCAATCATTCCCTATCAGCAAAAGTGTGAAATCCGCATCGCTAAGGCCAAATTGCTGACGAGCGGAATCACGCCGTGCCAGCCTTCGGGCTACTGACAACGATTCAGCGTCAACTCCATAGCGGATGACGCACACATTTCGAGCGTGAAAATATGCTTTCAATTGCTCGCCAACCATGCCAGACACCGCCGCCAGAGATACATCTGGAGCGCTATAGACGCGCTTCTCCAGCGCCATGATGAGCCGGTAATAGATCCGTCGATGCAAAAGCCGCGGCCATCCGGTAACTGGCGTGCGCCGGAAGCTCAATTGCCCGCGGACCAGCCGATAAAATTCATGAAATACGATGTGCACTACGATGGCATCCGCATCGACGCCGTTGATCCCCGGAGAAAATACCAGGTCGTATTTTAAATCGCGGAATTTAGCGTCCCACCATCGGCAGACGCGGTTGGCGAAAAACCAGAAAATAAATTGCAGCAGATGCGGTCCCGAAATGGCAGGCACCTTGTGCCATAAAAGCTTTCCGGATTGCTGAGCGCCGCCAGATTTGTAGCGCACCACGCCGCGCAAATCCGCAATGCGCTGCGCATAAATATGGACTTCGGTTCCATTGGTGAGCGGGAACCGCTCTAATTGTTCTATAGCGCATCGCTCCGTGCCATGACTGCGATCGAGAAATGGAGAAATTACCGCGATGCGCACGTCAGCGCGCCCGAAGTGGAAAATTATATGCGGATACCGGGAGGCGTTGGCGTTGCGTATCGGGTTGAGGCGCGAGAGTGAGCCGCGGCAAGCGGAACAGAATCCCTAACAGCAGCCACAAATAGGCATTCATCACAAAATCTTCATAAACCGCCAGCGTGGCGAAAGTTATCGGCAAAAGTAAGAGGAATGCATACCAAAATATGACGAACGCAACTGGAAATAACGGCGAGCCTTTCAGTTTTTTAACCACTTTCCACGCGGAATAGAGAATTGCAAAACTCATGATTAGCCAAAGAACCAGTCCGCCGATTCCCAATTCCAGGACTAGCGAGCCGAATCCGCTTTCTACCCCAATCCCCGAGGGCGACTGATGGAAAAATTTGCCCACGTACTGGACACCGAGCGAACTCGTTCCGATTCCGTAGCCGTACGGCCAATTCGGATAGTTGAAAGCTCCCATGAAATTTCGCAACGGGTATTCCCAGGTGCGAAATTGCAATTCGCTATGTTTGGCTCCCGGCATCAGCGTCTCGGAATAGATCGCCACACGGGATAATAGTGCGTCTGGGTAGATAAAGAACAACGCCACCACTGCTAACGCAATACCCAGAGCCGCGCGTTGCATCGTGCGGATCACCCGGATGACTTCGCCTTGGCGGCGCGGCGCGCCCCATATGCTGTCTCTTATACACAT
>CAXMLS010000553.1:0-2278 GCA_964194235.1 uncultured bacterium
GATGTGTATAAGAGACAGGAGTTGTACTGACGTCCGCGCGATCAGTCTTGAGTAGCGGAGTTTCAGCGTTAACAGTTATGGCAGTCTCTGATTTTCCCAACTGGAATTGAACGTCTACCCGCGTGGTGGCGTCCACTTGAACATCAACGGTGGTGACGAAGTCGGTAAAGCCCGGGGCCATAACTTTCAGCCGATAATGACCCGCTAATAAATGAGTCTGTGTGTAGTTGCCATCCGCGTTGCTAGTTGTCGAGTAGTGAATTCCGCGCTCGACATCGATAATACTTATGTCCGCTCCAGGGACAACTCCTCCGGACGGATCGTCGACGGTGCCGACGATATTACCGGATACCGCTTGTCCAAGAGCGCTTTGGTGGAAAACGAAGGACAAAAGCAGCGAGCCCATAATTACTGCACGCAGCGTAAAGGTGTTCGCCGTCTCTGCAATGGATCGGAAGCTATATTGAATTCCTCTCGCTGGCGCGAGCCAATAGAAGAAGCGTTTCATTAATTTTTACTCCTGGGTTGCCAATCTGAGAATGGACCGGATTGTTTAAGCTCTTTGTCGCGATCATCGCGCGAAACAAGACGGTATTGTGGCGACAACTGTATATCGGCGTTGTTCGTAAAGAACGGAATAATTTGTACACGATGCAAGGCCAATGTGGTTTTCATGTTTGACAGATTCCCGTCAGTTAACGTGCATCGAAAACTTGCATGGCGATCGACGTGATGCACACCACTTTCCGCTTGGACTTTTTTTTCGTAGCCGCGGCAATTAGACGATGTCACGGATTCTGCTTCTAAAGCTAAGAGGAGTCAAGATGAGTCAGAGCATTTCTACTACTGCAATTTCCCGGCGTCGCGCAACCAATTGGCCGGTTTCTCATTTTGTAAAATGATCCACGATGCACAAAATCCCCAACGCAACGTAGTCGCTACCAACAGGAACGCTACGACAGTTTTTCAGTTAATCACGAACGCCAACTACGCGAATTTTCGGAGGATAGGTGCTCGGTGTGAATCAGTCTAACTTTTTGGTCAGCAATTGAGACATTTAGAGCAAGCCAATCTATCGAACGATAGCAGGACGGGATGGTCGCCGCTAGAAACAGAGGAAGAACCGAAGATGTTTAGAAAAAACGGTGAATAACTGAAGTCTTATACGGCCTTTTCCAATGAGAGAACTGCGATGACAAATATGAGATTAGAAATTTCGTTGATGGCCCGGGCCGGTCACACCTTTCCTGCGAACGCCACATAGTTTGAGGCGCCAGCCGCAGCATGAAAATGATGTGGCCCTGACGTAATTTTGACCGCTTGCAAAGCTTAATCTAACGCCAAGCGCTAGGTTGGCTGACGGAGGGATTGATCCGCTTTCAATATGGCTTGCGTGTATATTTATTCGGCAAACGTCTTAATCGCCGGCCACAGCGTGCTCGGCCACGGGGCCAGTAACGCTCGATTCTTGGGTGCTATAAGCAAGGGCGAATGAGCCCATTACGACCAGCGTGCCTGCCAACATCATAGGATATTTGATAACGAAATTTACGTTGACGCCATGCAGCATCAGTGTGGGCATACTGGCGTAGGGAAGTTCCAACCAGAAGTACACCCACAGCTGACCCGCAACAGCTATCAATGCGGGCAGAACACCTCCGAGTCGACCAAGTCCGATTGCCATCAGCGTTGTTGCAGCGGCGTAAAGAGGGAGAGTGTGCGGCAACCAAGTTTGCGAGGGCAGAAAAGCCTGTAACATCCCCGTAGCTCCCATTGTCACCAGACAGCACTCGCATCCGGTAGCCATCGCAGCGCCAGTCATGGCCGTCAGCGCAAACCGAGGTTGTTTCGACGGGTAAGCGCGATAGAAAGCAAAAACCAGGAAAGCGGCGGCCACGATGGAGGAGAAAAGTCCCAGCAGTTGAGCGGAGTGGAATTGAGTGCTGCCAGTGATCGACATCGGGCGCACAATAAACTCACCTGCCATTAGTAGAGCTAAACCAATCAAAGCGAAGAATGGAAGACTCTGTTGACGCCGCCAGAGGCCGACAAGAATCAGCGCTCCGCCGACTGCGAGGAAGAAAGGATGAATCATGTGGCTCGAGGCCGCCCCGCCATACGAAGCGGATAATCCTGCCAAGCGCGAACTCGCGCCGCAAGCGCAAGCCGCAAGGACGGCTGCGCCGGCTAAGCTAGGTTTCACTCCGGCGGACTGCTGATTCATGACTCCTCCGAGACCCTCAAGCAACTATATATATACCTGTCTCTTATACACATC
>CAXMLS010000554.1:0-4853 GCA_964194235.1 uncultured bacterium
CCTGATAGGTGTGCGGAAAAAGAACCAAAGCGGGCTTGGTATTGGCAATTACCTGCGACAGTGCAATGCAATATCCGTCGGGTGTGTAGGCTTCGAGCAGATCGTGCTGAACCACCAAAACTTCGGCTACGTTTTTCCCCGCCAGATCTTCCGCAAAATTCGTGACGCCTTTGCCGATCACCAGTGCGCTCACGGTTCCGCTGGCGTCCTTGGCAATCTGTTGTGCGGCGACCAGCGTTTCAAAGCTGGTGTTGTTCCATTTTCCCTGCCGCTGCTCGGTAATCACCAAAATTTTCATTTTATCGGCTCGATTCTTTTGCACAGCGATGCTTCTTAGCCGCAATGAATAGCGCGACTGGTTTCATACGAAGAGAGATTCCTCCACCCGCCCAGGCGGCCAAGCTGTGCGAGCCGACAAAAAGCGTCGGCTCGCTTCGGTCGGAATGACAAGATTCGATGGTTGCTCAAATGACACGCGCGTCGAACTTTAATTTTTCCACTAGCTTGGTGGCCACTTCTTTTGGCGTGCCGGTCAGATACTCGGTCTTCTTGGTTTTTGTCGGCACATAGATCTTCTCGATCTTCTGAGTGATCTCCGCCTTCACGCCCAGCGATTCGCGCGTGATCGCGGTTATCTCTTTCTTCTTCGACGCCATGATGCCTTTCAGCGTGGCGTAGCGCACTTTGTTGATTCCCGATTGAATGGACAGCACCGCCGGGAGCGGGCATTCGATGTGTTGGAACCAGCCGGCTTCGAGTTCCCGCTTCAACCGCATCTTTTTATCCTGCACTTCGATCTGCATGATGATGGTGGCGTGCGGAAGGTCCAGCAACGCGGCAATCAAAACGCCGGTCTGTCCAAACCCGTGATCGTCGCTTTGCAAGCCGGTCAGAATGAGGTCGGCGTTTTCTTTACGCAGCGTTTCCGCGAGCATTTTCGCTGCACCTAACGGATCGAGCTGAGCGAATTGATCATCGGCAATGTGTATACCGCGATCCGCGCCCTTGGCCAAAGCTTCTTTAATGGTTTGCTTTACGCGTTCCGGCCCCATGGAAAGCGCAACCACTTCCCCGCCGTGTTCTTCCTTCAGCCGCAAAGCTTCTTCCAGCGCGTAACTATCCGGCTCGTTCATCTCAAAACCGATGTCGGACTCTTTGATCCAATTGCCGGAGATGGAAAGCGGCGCATCCTTGGCGGGAACCTGCTTGATGCAGACGATAATTTTCACGATGGTCTTCCTGGCTGAAAACTAAGCGATGCTTTTTTTGTAATGCGATTGTGAAACGCAAAAACGATTTAACACACGAAACAAATACTTGCGGCAGATGATCGGTACGCTGAAAACAGCTACTTGCCAGCCCAGCGCTTGAAAATCAGCGCCGCGTTGGTACCGCCAAATCCAAAGGAATTGGACAGCGCGTAATCCAGGGTCGCTTTACGCGCGACGTTCGGCACGTAATCCAGATCGCATTCCGGATCGGGAAATTCGAGATTAATGGTTGGCGGAATAATCTGATCGCGCAACGCCAAAATGCTGATACCCGCTTCCAGCCCACCCGCGCCGCCCAGTAAATGACCGGTCATCGATTTTGTCGAGCTGATGGGAACGTTCTTGGCGCGTTCACCGAAGACACGCTTTAACGCGCGCGTTTCAATCACGTCGCCGAGCGGCGTGGAAGTGCCATGTGCGTTCACGTAACCTATGTCCTCGGGGGTCAGGTGCGCGTCTTTGATGGCCGCGCGCATAACACGGAAAGCGCCGTCGCCATTTTCCGCGGGTTGCGTAATGTGATACGCGTCGCCGGACATTCCGTAGCCAACAATTTCCGCCAGGATTGGAGCGTTTCGTTTTTGTGCGTGCTCCAGCGATTCCAGAATCACGATGCCCGCACCTTCTCCTACGACAAAGCCATCGCGTTCCGCGTCGAAGGGCCGGCTGGCATGTGCGGGATCGTCATTGCGCGTGGAAAGCGCCTTCATGGAAGCGAACCCGCCAACGCCCATGGGAGTAATGGTCGCTTCGGTGCCGCCGCAGATCATCATTTCCGCAGCGCCACGCTCGATAATTTTGAAAGAGTCGCCGATGGCATGCGCCGAAGCGGAGCACGCGGTAGCTGTCGCGGAGTTGGGTCCGCGCGCGCCGTAGCGAATGGAAATGTGCCCGGACGCGAGATTTACGATGGCAGACGGTATAAAAAATGGCGAGATGCGGCCGGGACCGCCCTGCATCAACTTGATGTGTTCGCGTTCGATGATGTCGAATCCGCCGATGCCGGAGGAAACGTATACGCCGACTTCATCGAGGTCGGAATCTTCCGGTTTCCAGCCGGACATTTTGATGGCAAAATCCGCGCCCGCCAGAGCCACCTGAATGAAGCGGCCCATTTTCTTCAATTCTTTTTTCTCGATCCAGCGGAAGGGATCGAAGTTCTTCACTTCACCGCCGATCTTGCAATCGAAACCGGTGGTGTCAAATAAAGTGATCGGACCGATGCCGCTCTTCCCGGCGACGAGGTTCGACCAGCTTTCCTCCGTGCCGGTGCCCAGCGCGCAGACCAATCCGACGCCCGTCACAACTACGCGGCGAGTCAACTTTTAAGTGCTCCCTGTTGAGGTGATGAGACCGTGACTTACTTTCCCTTGGAGTGCTTATCGATATATTCGACCGCGTCTTTTACCGTGGCCATTTTTTCGGCGTCTTCATCGGGCACTTCAATTCCGAAGCTTTCTTCAAACGCCATCACTAATTCCACCTGGTCGAGCGAGTCCGCCCCCAGATCGTCCACAAACGACGCTGTGGGCGTTACTTCCGCTTCATCGACGCCGAGCTGTTCGACGATAATCTGCTTAACGCGTTCTTCCACACTAGCCATTCCGATGTCCTCCGCGATCTGCAATCGCTTGGTTTGCCCCTTGCATCATTCAGCTCAGGGTCGTTCTTGGAAATTAATGTCGTTGTCGTCGTTCAGTTTGGTACGTTCCGTTTGGCAAACGTACAGTTTGGTAAACGCGGCCTCGGAGCTGGTTTTCACTGCGCTCGATGACCCGTTCATTCTAGTCACGCTATCCGGCAAGGTCAACTTTAACCCTGTCGAGTGCAGCGTTAGGCCAGATAGAGCCCCCCGTTTACATCCAGAACGTGCCCGGTAATGTACCCTGCTTCGTCGCTGGCCAAAAAAACGATCGCAGCGGAGACATCGCGCGCCACGCCCAGGCGACCCAGCGGAATTCTGGCCTTCAATTCATCTTTCACTTTATCCGGCAAGACATTGGTCATAGGGGTATCGATGAAGCCGGGCGCTACCGCGTTCACGGTGATGTTTCGCGAAGCAATCTCCGTGGCAATTGCTTTGGTCAACCCGATCAGACCGGCTTTGGCGGCCACGTAATTTGCCTGCCCGGCATTGCCCATCTGCGCGACGACAGACGTAATGTTGATGATGCGGCCAGCTCGCGCGCGCATCATGATACCGAGCGCCTGCTGGATGCACAGATGCGCGCCGGTTAAATTGGTGCGCAATACTGCGTCCCAGTCGTCGGGTTTCATGCGCACGGCCAAACCGTCGCGCGTGATGGCAGCGTTGTTGACCAGGATATCCAGCCGTCCGAATTTTTCCGTTACCTGCTTGAAGCCCGCCTTCACTTGCTCGGCATCGGCAACGTCCATTTTTACCGCGAACGCTTCCCCGCCGGCGGCAGTAATCTCGCCGACCAGCAGTGCCAGTTTCCCCTCGGAGCGCGCCGCGACAGCTACTTTTGCGCCGGCCACTACCAGCGCCTGGGCGGTGTCCCAGCCAATACCCTGGGATGCGCCGGTCACCAACGCGACTTTATCTTTCAAGCTGAACATCTATTGCGCTGCCCCCGAAACATTTGTTTCAAATCAAATCATCGCCATCTTCAACGCCTGTTTAGCGGATGCTTACGCCGCATCGGAGCGTGCGCCGGCAATTTTCTCCACCGTCTTCGCCAGGCTCTTCTCGTCTTCCACGTTCAATGTCGCCACCGAGCGTTCGATCTGCCGCAATAATCCGGTCAGTACTTTGCCGGGGCCGACTTCCACGAAAGTGTTCACGCCCTCTTCAATCATCAGGCGCACCGATTCTTCCCAGCGCACCGCAGTGGACACTTGCCGCACCAGCGCTTCGCGCGCCTGCTCGCCGGTTTCAATCGTATCCGCATCCACGTTGGTAACCAGCGGCACGCGCAACTTTCCGAAGGTGGTCTTCTTCAAATCCAGCGTAAGTTTTTCCTGCGCGGGCATCATCAACGCGCTGTGAAACGGCGCGGACACCGGCAGAATGGTGGCGCGCTTTGCGCCGTCCTGCGAAGCCAGTTCTACAGCGCGTTTCACGGCATCGGCGTGACCGGAAATTACCGTTTGGTCCGGCGAATTCAAGTTTGCGGGAGCGCAGATTTGCCCCTGCGCCGCGCGTTTGCACAGGTCGGTCACCACGGCGGGTGAAAGTCCCATGATCGCGGCCATGGCGCCTTCGCCGGCGGGCACGGCTTGCTGCATGTAGGTGCCGCGCTTGCGCACCAGTTTCACGGCGTCGGCAAAATCCAGCGCGCCAATGGCTACCAGCGCGGAATATTCTCCCAAACTATGGCCTGCCACAAAATCGGGAGCCAGACCTTTTTCTTCCAGCACGCGATAGGTCGCAACCGAACAAGTTAAAATCGCAGGTTGCGTGTTCGCGGTGAGTTTTAAATCTTCTTCGGAGCCCTCAAAGCACAGTTTCGAAATAGAAAATCCTAAAGCTTTATCGGCTTCGTCAAAAACAGCTTTGGCGGTTGGATAAGTTTCCGCCAACACTTTGCCCATACCTGGATATTGCGACGCCTGCCCGGG
>CAXMLS010000555.1:0-1505 GCA_964194235.1 uncultured bacterium
ATGTGTATAAGAGACAGGTTGTGGGACACCACTATGAATGCCGACACGCGCACGTTATTGCAAGTAAAGCTAGAAGACGCGGTCGCCGCCGAGGATATTTTCACCACCTTGATGGGCGAAAACGTGGAAGCGCGTCGCAAGTTTATCGAAGAAAACGCGCTCGAAGTTGTGAACCTGGATATTTAGGAAGAAATCTTATGGCTTCCAGTCAAATTAAGTTATCAAGCGATGCCCGAAAACTACTTGAACTTGTTCCCATCGATGGCAACTTTATTGGGAATACTACCCTGGAGAAGCGATCGAGACTGGGAGCTCGTTATTGGGAAGTTAGACAAGAATTGCTTGACAAAGGACTTCTCACCCGCGGAAAAGGTCGGGGCGGAAGTGTCGCACGGGTCGAAAAGGGCGCTAGTGTGGCTTTGCCAAAAAAAGGCAAGCTACTTGTTAGGCGAGAGTCTGAATTATATGAGCCCCTGCAAACGTGGTTGAAAGACTCTTGGGGGAAAGACGTGGAAAGTGGCGACTTCTTCGATGCACGCATTACCGGAACGGCTCGCAACAGGAAAAGAGCGAGTGGCCAGTGGTCGCGACCAGATGTCACTCTAGTGCAGGTGAATAGTTACGATTACCTTCCGCAACCTGTACTGGAGGTCACTACTTTTGAAGTTAAAAAATTCCTGGACGCCGAGAATATAAAATCGGTGTATGAGACCGCCGCACACTCGCGGTGGTCTCATTTTGCATTTCTTGTGGCTGAAGTGCCGGACGGCGAATATGAGTTTCCTGAGCGTTTCCTGTCTGAGTTGGAACGATTTAAACTTGGCTTGATTTTGATGTGGAAGGCATTGGGTGAGTGGCAGTTCGAAGAACATGAGTACGAAACTGAACGCCTAAATCCAGATCCGAAGGAGTTAAATGTACTTTTGAAATATTTCTTCAAGGATGAAAAACGTGAGAAGGAGTTCAGGCAAGCAATTAGGAAGTAGCCGGCTACATGCGCACCAATTCCTTTTATCTATTTGTATGAGTCGTGAACCTGGATATTCAAATTCGCCATGCTTTATCAACTTGGTTGGAGCACCTTGCCCGGTTTGCGTGGATTGGCCTGCAGCGATTTTCGCGCCACGCCCACCTCCGCGCCGGACAACGAACGCGGTGTGGCAGTTGAAATTGCAACGGAAGAGCAGCGCGACAAACTTTTACACCGACTCGAACAGCATTTCTCGGCCACGCGTTTCACCAACGCTGCCGACGCCTTCGACACCGTAAAAGCCTACGTGTTGCTAGCCGCTGAGAAATAACCAGCGATCAATTAGGCCGGGTGAAACAGCATCACGTCGCAACCGTAAATAAATAGAACCAGAGGACCAATGGCGGACGAGAAAAACACTTCAATACTGCTTCCCATCGATATCGAAGTCGAAATGCGCAAGTCGTACCTCGACTACGCCATGAGCGTCATCATCGCGCGCGCTCTGCCGGACGTCCGCGACGGCCTCAAGCCC
>CAXMLS010000556.1:0-8076 GCA_964194235.1 uncultured bacterium
CCCCGCCGTGTTCTCCAGCAAAATCCGCAGCCCGCCGAGCGGCGCACGCTTCGTCGCCTGCTTGATCGACTCGATCACCCGTGCGACGGCCTGCTCGCACGTAGCTTCTCCGCGCGCTCCCGGGTGCACCACCAGAAAATCCGCGCCCAGCGCCACGGCTCGTACGATCTCATCGTGAAACGCCTGAATCGAACGCACCCGCAGCATCGGCTGCGGCGACGCCAGATTAATTAAATAATTTGCGTGAATAACTAGCGGACCCAGTCCCAGTTCCGCTCTGCGAGCGCGAAACGCCTGCGCATCTATCTCCGGAATGCGCGCCGAGCCGCTTTGCCATTGCCGTGCATTAGCCGAAAAAATCTGCAGCGCATTGCATCCCAGCTTGCGCGCGGTTTCCAGCGCGTTGCGGTGTCCTCCCGCAATCGACGTGTGGATCCCCACCCGCACGCTGCCGTCCAGCCACACCGGTGGCAAGGCCTCCGGCTCAGGTTCCGGCCGGTATTCGTCTTCTGGATCAAACTCGGAGGTGCGCGTAAGGACCGGTTGAGGCAGTCCCAGGGAGAAATTCTGCTCAGTCATAAACTAGCTATTCTAACACACGCGACAACCAGCCTCTCCGGCAGGCGGATGCCGCTCCCTGGAAGTCTGAGGTTTATCTGCCTTTGGCAGGGTGCGGCTTGTAAGGTGGGACACCAATACATTTTTCTTCGTGCGAAGCCTCGTTTTTAATTTCCTGGATGGTTTAAAAGTTGTGTTGGAAGCGCTCCAGATTCCTCAAAGCCTCCGCCTTCATTTGCCCCATCCAATCGCACCGAGTAAACTGTAGTGTTCCTTTTCCAAGCCCGGAGCCGCCCATGTTAGTCGTGATGCAGTCCCATGCCACCGAGCAACAGATTCGCGCCGTCTGCGAACGCGTCGAAAGCCTCGGACTTAAAGCGCATCCCATTCCTGGCGCCATCCGCACTGCCATCGGCATCACCGGCAACAAAGATGCTCTCGATCTCGGCGTCCTCGAATCCCTTCCCGGCGTTGTCGAATGCATTCCCGTCAGCAAGCCCTACAAGCTCGTCAGCCGCGACGTCAAAGAAGAAGACAGCATCCTGCGCATCCCCACTCCCTCTGGCGATGTCATCGTCGGCGGCAAAAAAATCGCGCTGGTCGGCGGCCCGTGCGCGGTCGAAACCGAAGAGCAATGCCTCGCCATCGCCGAAGGTGTAAAGAAAGCGGGCGTTAGACTATTCCGCGGCGGAGCCTATAAGCCGCGCACCTCTCCCTATAGCTTTCAAGGCCTCGGTGAAGACGGCCTCAAAATCCTTGCGCAGGTCCGCAAACACTACGGTCTCGGCATCATTACCGAAGCCATCGATAACGAAACCCTCGACTTGGTCGAAGAGTACGCCGACGTAATCCAGATCGGCGCGCGCAACATGCAGAATTTCTCGCTGCTCAAACGCGCGGGTCGCGCCAAAAAACCCGTGCTGCTCAAGCGCGGCATGTCCGCCACGCTCGATGAATTCCTCATGGCCGCTGAGTACATCCTCAGCGAAGGCAACTACAACGTCATGCTCTGCGAACGCGGCGTGCGCACCTTCTCCGACTTTTCCCGCAACACTCTCGATCTAACTATCATTCCCGCGGTAAAAAAGCGCAGCCACTTGCCCATTCTCGTGGATCCCAGCCACGGCACCGGCCGCCGCCACAAAGTTCTCCCGCTCTCGCGAGCCGCCATCGCCGTAGGAGCCGACGGTCTACTCGTGGAAGTCCATCACCAGCCGGAAAACGCTCTCTCCGACGGCATGCAATCCATCCTCCCCGCCGAGCTAGCCATCCTGGTCGAAGAAGTCCGCCTGATAGCCGCCGTCCTCCACCGCGAGATCAACTGATGCCCGCACTTTCGACGCTTGCACATTTTTCGCCGCCAAAATACTTCTGTCACTCCGACCGAAGCGGAGGAACCTCTCTTCCTTCACTATCTCCATCAAACCTCAACCATCGCTTTAACTCCCATCAACCCGCATGACCCGTCCTCGCAACCATCGCGTCGCCTTCCTCCTCGCCACTCTCCTTCTTGGCGCACTCGCCCTCCTGCTCTTCGAGCATCGCCCCTCCTTCCTCCGTCCCGGCCTGCGCCTCCACGCCTACATCACCACCGCCGACGGTAACCTCACCGTAGTCGACTTGGTCCGACTTCGCGCCGTCACCAACCTCTACATCGGCCCCGCGCTCTCCGGACTCCGCGAGCATCCCACTCGCGCCGAAATCTGGGGCGTCAGCACCGCCGGCGGTTTCGTCTGGGTCCTCGACGCCCGCACCAACCAGATCACCGCTCGCATCCAGACCGGACCGCTCCCTTACGCACTGGACTTTTCCCCGGACGGCGTGCGCGCCTACACCACCTCCGCGACCAACAACACGCTGTATGCCATCGATTGCCGGACCCGCGCCATTTTCGCGCAATCCAAAACCGGCCGCGAACCAGTCCTCGCCCGCCTCACGCCCGACGGCAAAACTATCCTCGTCGCCAATCGCGCCGACGCCTCCCTGACCATCCACGACGCCGCCACTCTGGCTCTCCGCGCCACAATAAAGGTCGTCTCCCGCCCCGAGGACATCGCCATTCTCCCAGACAGTTCCGTCGCGTTCGTCCGTAGCGCCACCGAACCCAGAGTCTCCGTAGTCGATCTTCGCCGTGGCGTACTCCTCACGCATCTCGAACTTGCCGGCCGCCCCACGCAAATGCTCCTCAAGCCCGACGGCGGCGAACTCTATTTGATCTCCCCCGAAGCCCACGGCCTGCAGGTCATTAACACTGCCGCGCACGAAGTTGGCGACTACATGGTTCTCGGTTCCGCTCCCACGCGCGCAATTCTCAGCGCCGACGCCAGCCTGATGTATGTTTCAGATACCGCCGCCAATCGCATCATTCCCGTCGACATCGCCAATCGCCGCTTGGATCGCGAACCCGGCAAAGGCTTCCCTGTCCCCGCGGGCCAAGCTCCCTCCGCCCTGCGGTTCGATCCCGAGGAAAATCTTCTTCTCGCCATCAATCAGGATTCCGGCGACATCGCGGTAATCCGCGTCCGCACCAATTACCTCCTCACCATGATCCCCGTCGGCGCCCACCCCCAATCCCTCGCCATCAAACTCTTCTAAGTCTTGTAACGACATACCATGTTCGCTATCAATTCTTGAGGGAAGTGAAAGCAATTTCGAGAACAAGGTTGCCTGAGGGAAGACTTTCGTCGTTATACTTCTTGCAAGTAAGGATGTACAAGGTCTGAAGGCAAGAAAATGTCTGCGCGAACCACAATTCCCCGCCTCAAGAAATGGCGAGAACGATCGCTGCGTGCATTTAAGAAGAGTTGGTGGTGGATTCCCATGTGGATCCCGGTCGGTTTCATATGGGATCTGATTAAAGCTCGCGTTATAGATCTCACAAACAAACAAACTGATTGACCAGCACGTGGCTTCGTCCCGGATCAAGCCAGCGTTGCTTACGCTAGGCAGCAGTAAATGGATTCATCCGGTTTCGGTGGCAGCTGTAGGTTTCAGTCTTAGTGTATTAACTCTGGTAGTCCATGCGTATTGGGAGACACGCCCAAAGAAGAAACTGCTTGCTGGCAGATTTACACTCTCTGATCGAGACCCTCGAATTACTTTAACGTACCAGACCGACTCCGGAGGGATAGGTGGTAATGAATATTTTACGTTGCGAAACGGGGGCGGAGTCGATGCTCACAATGTTCAAATCAAGGAGCTTTATCTGAAAAACTTTTTCCTGCGATTCACATGCGTGCCAATTCTGGGCTCCAATGGAGCGGAAACTCAGGTGCAGGCAGAGATATTTGACAGGAATAATAGAAGCCTGAGTAAGAACGTGGGCATGGCTTTAGAAGAAGATTGGTTTGATTTTGAAACAAAGTTAGAAGATATCAAAGCCCATAACGGAGCCGTTCCCTACGAAGGCCAGATCACTTGTGATGACCATTGTGGAGGCAGATTTTTGACGGAATTCACGTTGGCATATACAATCGGAGCGCAAACTGCGCAGATAGGCAATTTCAGATTTCGTCGCGTTTGATATTCGAAAGGCTTGACCCAAACCCACCTATCCCTTCGCATCCTTCGCAACTTCCTCCACCACGGCCCAAGCCCCATGCTCCTCCCCCAAATTCACTTCCAGAAATCCCGCCGCAGGCAACACATCCACCGGTAGCCCGCTGTGCCATAGCGCAATCCCCAGCCGCAAATTCTTGCGCCCGGTAATATCCAAAGCTTCGCGTCTCAGCGCTACCTCCAGAATCCGGTCAAACGCAGCCTCGGCCACGCTCGAAGGATTCAGCAAGCACACGTTCTTCGTCTCCACCGCAAATTCCTGCAAACGTCCGCGCTCCAGTTTCACCACCACCGTCACTTCTTCCGCGCCGCCAATGGTGATGCGAAATTCCGGATTCTCCATTCCCGCTAACGCTTCCGGAAAAACATCCACGCGCACGCAGAACCGCTCCTCTTCAAACCCATATCGCAATTCGTGTAAATAAAAAATCCGTCCGTGCATCGACCCGCCGCGTCGCTCCGGCGAATACAATCCTCCGCCGAGCCACTCAAAATACGAACTGTCGCGCCCATCGACTTTCACATTTAGCAGCGCCGTCGGCGTCAGTTGTACCGCGCTCTCCGGCTTGCGCTTGATCGGTGTCGCCAGTTCCTCCGGTGGCACGCGCCCCAGCGCCAGATACACGCCCGTCAAATGCTTGCGATACAGCGCATCGAATTCCGCATCATTCGCCGTGCTGTGCTCCGGACCGAACCACCAGCTCCAGTCGCTGCCCTCCGCTGCCAGCAGCGATTCGTATGCCTCGTTCAATGCTGTCGCCACCGGGCCGTTCGCTATCCCGGCCGCAGCGGAATCTTTCGCCTTCGCATACATTTCGCGCGCGTCCCACAATAATTCCCACGCCGTTACGTCCTCGTGGTCTCCAATCCACACATCGAAATTCGCATTGATCCATGAACCCGGAAAAATTCCTCCGGTCGTCGGCACTTCTCCCGCCGCCGCAATCGCTTCCGAAGCCGTCAACGCGCGAAAATCCTGATCGCTCGAAATGCGCCCGTAAAACTCCCGTAAAAATTCCCGCCCGTTTCCCGGATAGTATTCCCACGCATTTTCGCCATCCAGGAAAATGCAAATCGTCAGCGCCTGTGCACCCTGCACTCGTTCACCGAGATATCGCAATCGTTCGTGTAAATCCTTTGCGGCATCTTTTGAATCCATCCGGCTGTAGACAAATCCAATCAGGTCCGACAGATGGTGATCGCGGAATAATCCCGTGATGCCCCAGTTCGCCGATTGTACTCGCCACGGTTTGTACAATCTTTCCGCATTCGACGGTATGCCCGTTGAGTCGCGAAAAAATCCTACATTCAGCGTGCGACCCAGCACGCCCTCATCCGTGCCAAACCATTGGAATCCTTCCTCCGACGCAATCGCCAGCGCCTGATCGGAAACCGATCCTTCCGAAGGCCACAAACCCGCCGGCTTCGTTCCAAATACGCGTTCGTGATATTCCCGCGCGCGCCGCAATTGTTCGCGCGCATCTTCCGGGCGGCGAAACGCTCTTCGCGGCAGCGGCGTTCCGGGATTTGCCACCCGCGCGATGTCCGAATCGCACACCAGCGGCAATATTGGATGATAAAAAGGCGTCGTGCTGATTTCGATCTGTCCGCGTCGTGCCGCTTCGCGATAAGCGGGAAGCACCATGCCGATTAATTCAATTTGCTTTGCCGCAAGCGCTGCTTTGTCCTTCTCCGTAAAATCCCGTCCCTGCGACGCCAGCTTGCTCACTACCTCATCTTTTTCCAGCCACGTTTCTTCCATCCACGCCAACTGTGACAGCACTTGCAGATCGCGCCAGTCGTGCGGCGTGAACGTCACCTGCGCCTGCGCGCCGCCTGCCGGCCGCGACCATTCGTACAACTCCACAAAACGTTTCCATCGCGACATCAGGCGCTCGTGGTTCACCTGAAACGCGCGGTCCAGTATTTCCGTCTTGTCTTCTCTTGTCAGCTCCTCCGCGTTTTTAAATGCCAGCGCAAACCATGGCTCGTTGAATTTCCCGCTGGCATATTCTTCCAGTTGCATTCCCAGCGCCGGCACCACATTAAACGTCGCGTGAAATCCCGGAAACTCCTCCAGCACTTTCACCATTCCAAAATAATCTTTCGTCGCATGCAGCCGCGTCCACGGCAGTACATACCGTCCGCTCTCCGGATCCCGATACTGCGGTTGATGCATGTGCCACAACACCACCAGGTTCACTCGATTCATCGCTTATCCCGCTCCTCTTTCCACTCTTCGCGCGTGCTACACTCACCCTTCGCGTCATGCGTATACTGGACCGCTACATCGTCCGCGAAGTTTTTCGTCACGCCTTCCTCGGCCTCGTCGTCTTCACTTTTGTTTTCTTCGTCCCGCAACTCATCCGCCTCATGGAGCTGTTCGTTCGTCACACTGGCTCCGGCATGCAGATCCTCAAACTTTTCCTCTGTATCTTCCCCGCGGTCTTTATCTTCACTGTCCCGATGGCCGTCCTCATCGGCGTCCTTCTCGGGCTTGGCCGCATGTCCGCCGACAGCGAAATCATCGCGCTCACCGCCCTCGGAATCGGCCGCCGCCGCATCCTTCTTCCCGTTGGCGTCCTCGCCGTAACCGGCCTCGCCGTCACCCTGGCCATGACTCTCTGGCTCTCGCCCCTCGCGCTCAGGACCTTCCGCGCCATTGAAGTAAATTTAATCGCTTCCCAGATTTCCTTCCAGGTACAACCTCGCGTTTTTGACGAACGGTTTCCTCAACTAATACTTTACATTTCGGATGTCTCTGCCAGCGGCACGCAATGGCACGGCGTCTTCCTCGCTGACACCGGTTCCGGCGCGGAAAACGGTTCCCGCCTCACCCTCGCGGAGCGCGCGATTGTAATCCCCGACCCTAAGCAGGGCAAGCTCGAGCTGCACCTCCAGGGTGGCTCGACTCACGAGTTTTATCGCGACCGCCCCGACCGCTACTCCGTTACCGCCTTCGGTCAGAGTGACTGGCCCATCGAAGTCAACAATCTGATGCCAGCCAAGCCACGTAAGTTAAGCAATCCGGAGCGCTCGCTCCGCAGCCTCGTCGAAGACGATGGCCCCGCCTGGCTTGAGTCCCGAGTGGAGTTACACCGCCGCTTCGCGTTTCCCTTCGCCTGCCTGGTCTTCGCCTTGATCGCCGTGCCCATAGGCGCGCAACCGCGGCGCGGAGGTCGCGCCGCAGGCTCGCTCATCGCCGTTTTGATGATCGCCGGATACTATCTTCTTTTCGTAACCGGCGCCGGACTAGCTCGCCAGGGCGCCATTCCACCCGCTCTCGGCATCTGGATCGCCAATCTGGTTCTCGCCGCCTTTGGCATCGCGCTTCTTCCGCGCATGGAGCAGTTCCGCGGCGAAGGTCGCTGGCTGCACAAAACCGGCTTCATCAGAACGCGCCTGCGGTTGCTTCGCCGCAAAGCTCGTGTGCGCACTGGAATCATCCGCAATGGCTCAACCCCACAGGACTCGGATGCTCGGCAGGAGTCCGTCCCGAATTTTGGCGGCAGCATTCATCGCCTGCTGGATATTTATATTCTTCGCCGCTTCCTGCTGTACTTCGCGCTTATCATGGGCGTCTTCATTTTTCTCTTCGAGGTCTTCACCTTCTTCGAGCTCCTCGACGATATCGCGCGCCATCGCGTGGCATTCCTTACCGTCATCGATTATTTCCGTTACCTCACGCCGTATCTCGCCTACAACCTCGCGCCACTAGCCGCGCTCATCGCCGTACTCGTCACTCTCGGCATCATGAGCAAGAGCAATGAAATCGTGGCGATAAAGGCCAGCGGCATCAGTCTCCATCGCTTGATTGTTCCGCTGCTCGTCGTCGGCATCGCGCTCGCCGCGGTCATGCTGGTTATGGACGAAACCTATCTCCCGTACGCTAACCAGCGTCAGGATTCTCTGCGCAACCAGATTAAAGGACGCCCGCCGCAAACCTACACTCGTCCGCAG
>CAXMLS010000557.1:0-6356 GCA_964194235.1 uncultured bacterium
CCTTTTCTCTTATCCAATCAAGGTTCGCCTCTGGTTCACGAACCTGGGTCTTGGGTTGAAACCGCACTCAACCAAAACAACTCCAAGTTACCGTCGTCATCGGAAAAACTCTTGCCATCCAACTCGCCAACAGTCCCGTTGGCACGTATGTTCAGGTATTTCTCAAACACTCCGATATCAGTTGATCAAACAGGCTGGATAAACAGTTTGATGCGCACTACGGTACTTCCGCAACTCACCAACACCCCAGTTTCTTAATCGCCACTGCTTCCCGCAAATACCAGCGCTCTTTCTTTCTCGCTCAACTCCCGAACGCTACTCTTCGGCAACTCACCCAGTTTAAGCGCTCCAATCCCCACTCGAACCAGCCGTAAAACTTCAATCTCAAGTTGTTCAAACATCCGCCGGATGTGTCGATTCTTCCCTTCATCAAGAACAATCTCCACCCAGCAATTGCGCTCACCTTGCCGCAAAATACTCGCGCGCTTCACGCAAAGAAATTCGCCATCCTTGACGCAAAATCCTTGCGCAAGCTTCTCGAGCATTTCGGCAGATCCCGAAACCGGAATCTGCACGTGATAAGTTTTATCCACGCGCGCGCCCGGCGCCGTCACCTTCGCCGCCCATTCCGAGTCGTTGGTAATCAGCAGCAGCCCTTCACTCGCCTTGTCCAACCGCCCCACCGGCGCGACCCACGGCAAACTCTTGTCCAACAAATCATAAACAGTTTTACGCCCGCGTTCATCGCTTGCGGTAGTCACCACTCCGCGCGGTTTGTTCAGCATCAGATAAATTTTCTCCGATTGCGCCACAGAAACGCCGTCAACCTCCAGCCGGTCTTTCCCCATGTGCACCGGAGTTTCCGCGTCTCGCCGCACCGCGCCATTAATTCGCACCCGCCCGCTGCGAATCATCTCCGCCGCCTGCGTGCGCGAGCAATAACCCAGCTTGGAAAGCGCGCGCGCCAATCCAACTTTTCGGTCGCGTTGCTGCAACTCAGGAGTGTGTCGTTTGCGAACCACAGATATTTATCGCTGAGGTATTCTTTTCATCGCCTGCGCAAGTGCCCTGAAGTATCCTCGCCTCTTACGAAGTCACGCCACTGCGCAGCCCATCCTTCGCCAATAGTCTCACGCGTTCTTTTTTATACCGCTCCAGCGATTTCTCAATCACCGTAATCGCCGCATACGCCGGCCGGATATCGTCCACCTGCACGGTCTTGCCTTCCAGTTGTTTGTAATCCGTAAAAAAACGTTTCAGCACCAGCAGCCGATGCGGCGGCAAATCGCGCGCCTCCACGTAACTGTTGAATTCCGGATCGTTCGTCGCCACCGCGATCACTTTGTCGTCGCTCGCGCCGGAATCGATCATCGTCATCAACCCAATCGCGCGCGCCTGAATCAACGCCAGCGGCTGCACCGGCTCCTGGCACAGCACCAGAACGTCGAGTGGATCGTCATCCTCGGCATACGTCTGCGGAATAAATCCGTAGTTCGCCGGGTAATACACCGCCGAATGAATGATGCGGTCCACGCGAATCAGCCCGCTGGCTTTGTCCAGTTCGTATTTCACGTTGGAGCCCAGCGGTATCTCGATCACCGCCTGAAAATCGCGCGGCAAATCTTTCCCCGGAGAAACGTCATGCCATGCATGCAACATCGAAATCCTCTTTTCTTCTCAATCCTGTTTCCCCAAAACGAAATCGCGCTCGCGCATACCGATCGATCGCAATACCAAATTTACGCCCGCGCTTTATCGATCATCTTTTCCCAGATCCCTTTGCTCTTCAGGATCAGCTCCACAACTTCCCGCGCCGCGCCTTTTCCGCCCATCGCGCGCGTCACGTGATGCGCCACGCGCTTCACTTCCGGCGCGGCGTCCGCCACTGCCACCGCCAGCCCCACGCGTCGCATCACTAAAATGTCCGGCAAATCGTCGCCCAGGTACGCCACCATCGATTCCGTCGCGCCGGTTTTCGTCAAAATTTCTTCAAACGCCGCAATTTTGTGCGCCTGATGCTCGTAAACAAATTCAATATCCAGTTCTTTCGCGCGGTGTCGCAGGGCCGCGCTCCCGCGCCCGGTAATTACCCCGGTACGAAGCCCCGCGGTGCGCGCCAGGCTCAGCCCCTGGCCATCATGCGCATCGAACGTTTTAATTTCCTGCGCCGAGCCATCCCGCATCGAAAGCAGCGTCACGCTCCCGTTGGTAATCGTCCCATCCACGTCCATCAAAAATATCTCAATCTGTTTCGCTCGTTTCGCCACGCTCGCCGCAATTTTTCCTGCACCCTTGGCCAATGCGTTGTTCCTTCCTGAAATCGTTTATCGCCCGCGCATCCACACGCTTTAGTTTTCTATGGTCACATAAGTTCCAGTGTCCATAAATCATGCAAATGCACTACGCCGATCACCGCTTTGCTTTCATTCACCACCACGATGGACGTGATCTTCCGTTTTTCCATGATATTCAGCGCTTCGCTGGCCAGCACGTGCGGCCCAATAGTCTGCGCGTTGCGCGTCATGCACGCCCCGGCGGTCATTTCCAGCGTCGCGCCGCGATGTTTTTCCATCAAGCGCCGCAAATCGCCGTCCGTCAAAATTCCTGCAAGTTTTCCGTCCGCCTCCGTGACCGTGGTCATCCCCAATCCTTTTTTGCTCATCTCGTGAAACACATCCGGCATCGGCGTGCCGGTCGAAACGCGCGGTAAATTTTCGCCGCCGTGCATCAAGTGCTCCACGCGCAAAAGTTTATTGCCCAGCCGCCCCGCCGGATGCAGCGCCGCAAAATCGTCCGGACGAAATCCCCGCCGTTCCAGCAGCGACACCGCCAGCGCGTCGCCTACCGCCATCGCCACCGTAGTGCTCGCCGTCGGCGCCAGGTTCAGCGAGCACGCTTCTTCCTTAACGCTGACGTCCAGCACCACGTCGCTGCCTTCCGCCAAAGTCGAATTCATTTTGCCGGTCAGCGTGACCACCGCCATTTCCAGCCGCTTCAGCGCCGGCAGCAGCCGGATAATTTCTTCCGTTTCTCCGCCGTACGACACCGCCAGCAGCGCATCTCCGCGCGTCAGCATGCCCAGGTCTCCGTGCAGCGCTTCCGCCGCATGCAGAAAAAACGACGGCGTGCCGGTACTCGAAAATGTCGCGGAAATTTTCCGCCCGACCAGTCCGGACTTGCCCATGCCGCTGACCACCACGCGCCCCTTGCACGCAAACAGCAGATCCACGGCGCGCTCAAAGCTGCCATCCAGCCGCTGCAAAACATCCTGTATCGCCTGCGCTTCGATTTTCAGTACGCGCCGCGCGGTTTCCAGACTCATCGCATTTTCCACTTTCGCCGTGCTCCCGGTTTTTCCCCGGGTGAGTTTCGCGGTTGTGCCGGTTGCCCACAGCATCTCCCGAATTTGAATTCGGGTGCCGCACCCTTCGATTTTAAGGGTGCGGTTTTTGACCTTTCATTTCTCGATATATCTACTCCCAACCCAGCCGGGCGCCCCGCCTTCGATTTCTGAAGGTGGGTCTACTAACGATGCCGTACCACCCTAAACACAACCTGTCGTGGTGATTTCTCCCGGTTTTCCCGCAACAAAATCTACTCCCACGCCCGCACCATTTCCCCAATCCGTTTCAATCGCGTCAGCAACGCAGCCAGTTCCGACAGCGGCAGCGCATTCGCCCCATCGGAAAGCGCCGCGCTGGGATGGTCATGCGTTTCCAGAAAAATTCCATCGACCCCCGCCGCCACGCCCGCGCGCGCCAGCGGCTCGATAAATTCCGGCTGCCCGCCGCTCGCGTGTCCGGCGCCGCCCGGCAATTGCACCGAATGCGTCACGTCATACACCACCGGGTAGCCCAGTTTTTGCAGTACCGGGAACGAGCGCATATCCACCACCAGATTCTGATACCCGAACGATGCGCCGCGTTCCGTCAAAATAATATTTTTATTTCCCGTGCTGGCCAGTTTTTCCACCACATTGTTCATGTCCCACGGCGAAAGGAACTGCGCTTTTTTCACGTTCACGATGCGCCCGGTTTTTCCCGCCGCCAGCAGCAGATCGGTTTGCCGCGATAAAAACGCCGGTATCTGCAATATGTCGCAAACCTGCGCTGCCGGCTCGGCCTGCGAGGCTTCGTGAATGTCCGTCAGGATCGGCAACTGCAACTCTGTTTTAATTTTGCCCAGGATGCGTAATCCCTCTTTTAATCCCGGGCCGCGGAAAGATTTCACTGAAGAGCGATTGGCTTTGTCATACGAAGCTTTAAAAATGTACGGCACGCCGCAATCCGCGGCGATCCGCGCGATTTTTTCCGCCATCCCGCGCGCGTGCGCTTCGCTTTCGATCACGCACGGCCCCGCAATCAAAAACAACGGGTTCGCGCCGCCCAGTCGCAGCGACCCCAGAGCAATTTCACGTGTCCTGTCCATGCGGAATTGAAGATATCATGAAGCCCGCGTGGCCGGTCAGTGGGGCTTCTTTCAAACGAGAGTACTCAATGGTTCGACCGGACCTTGAGTCGTATCACCCTCGATAATTCTGAAGGGACGTATAATATTGGTATCGTTGAGCGCACATAGTCTCCGCGACCAAAAGGACAGGAACATCCTATGAAACCAAGTTCCAGTTCCAACGTTACTCCTGAGCTTACTCGAGGATCAGAGTGGCGTAAGTGGGATCTACATGTTCATAGCCCGATGTCCGCGCTCAACAATCAGTTTCCTAGACTTCAAGGAGGTGAGCCAGACTGGGATCGATATCTCGCGAGCCTGTCCGCGCTGAAAGATGTGACCGCACTTGGCATAACGGACTATTTTTCCATTGAAGGGTATAGGAAGGTTAGACAGGCATGGCTCGCAGGGCGCCTACCAAATGTTCAACTCGTGCTGCCCAACGTCGAGCTAAGGCTCGGAACCTTTGTGAGCAGATCAGGAACAGATCGCAGGGTAAACTATCACGTTATATTTTCAGATGAAATTTCTCCCGATGACATTGAAAACCATTTTTTGGGCCAACTGAGATTTACGTTCGACAGCAGTCCGGATCGTGATAACGATACTTGGTTCTTGAATCGCACAAATTTGGAGCAACTGGGAGCCAGGCTAAAATCCCAAGAACCATCCCTAGCAGGTTCGAACTACGAAGTCGGCTGTAAAACCGCTACTGTAGACGCCGGCGAAATCAAACGCCTTCTCGCTGATAAAGGGACCATCTTCCGCGGTAGATATTTACTGCTTGTTGAAAACCTGTCTGATGCGGAAATGCCTTGGGATGGCCAAGACCATCAAACCCGGAAGATTCTGGTACAGGGCGCCCATGCTATATTTTCCGCGAATCCCAAAACCATTGCGTGGGCGAGTGGAGAAGGGAATCTTACGCAAGAGGAGTTTATTGCAGAGTTCAAGAGCTTAAAACCTTGCTTTCACGGGTCCGATGCGCATCGGTTAGACAAGATCTGTAACCCAGATCTAAATCGATATTGTTGGATAAAGGCCGATTCAAGTTTCGAAGGATTAAAGCAAGTCTTGTACGAACCGCGAGAACGGATATTTATTGGAGCTGCTCCACCAAAACTCAAGAACGACTACCAGTTGATAAAAAGCATCCGTTTGAAGGCAGATAGTTGGTTTTCAAATGAAGAAATTCCTATCAGTAGCGACCTTGTCGCAATTATCGGAGGACGTGGTTCGGGGAAAAGTGCTTTGGGTGAAGTCATTGCGTTTGCTGGCGGTTCAAGAGTCTTCAGCGGGATGGCGGATCTAACCGACACATTTTTGTACAAAGCCAGTAAAAAGTCCGTCGTGAACCCCGTGCCGATTGGGGGCTCGAAAATTACCTTACAGTGGCATCAGGGACCGCCGACTGAAGTAACCGTACCGGTCGACCTGAAACACAATTTTGACGACGAAAAAGTAGAGTATCTCCCACAAAAGTTTGTAGAAAGATTGTGTGCGCCAGATAACACTGAAAAACTTGAGGAACAGATTGAGCACGTAATATTTCAGCGCATCGACAAAAGCGATCGGCTCGGGGCTTCCGGATTTCGTGGACTCAGGGATGTCTCGACTCAACCAATTCAGTTAAAGAAGTCTCAAATAAAAAAGACGATCCAGACGTTGAACGCAAACATTTCCACTGCGTTCGCGAGGATGGCGCTCAAGCCTCAAAAGATCAAAGACGAAGTTTTGCGGAAGGCTGATTTAGAAGGCCTTTTGAAGAACACGCCAGAGTCCGCGCCGGAGACAATTGATGAGATCAGGAAGCGAGAAGACCTCGTAAGACTACGGGAACAACTACGTGATGAAATCAGTGCTCTGAACGCGCAATCGGCCGCTATTAACACAATCGATTCGCGCCT
>CAXMLS010000558.1:0-2582 GCA_964194235.1 uncultured bacterium
CTCGCCGGTTTAACCGGCGCACAGGAGAGCAAGCGATGAGAACCAGCTTGTATCTTGCCCATTCCATTTATTCCGAAGGCAGCACCAGAAACGAGAAAGTATTGTTTCGGGTAGCGCCGATGTTTCTTGTTGTTTTGCTGGTTTGCGCTGGCTCGCTGTGGGGACAGGCGACGACCTCGCTGCGCGGAGTAGTGAGCGATGCTTCCGCAGGCGCGGTGAGCGGCGCGACGGTTACGCTGACAAATACGGAATCTAAAATTGAGCGCAAGCTCACTACGGCGGAAGACGGCGCGTACCAATTTTCGTTTTTGCCACCCGGGACGTACACGCTGGGCGTGACGGCGGCGGGATTTCAGAGCTACGAACGCGCGGGACTGGTGCTACTGGTAAATACTCCGGCGACGGTGAACGCGGAGCTTAAAGTTGGAAGCGCGAGTGAAGTGGTGCGCGTCACGACGGAGGAGCCGGCGCTGGACCTGGTGGATGCTTCCATCGGCAACTCATTCGATGAAAAACAAGTGCGCGAGATTCCACTGGAAGGACGAAACGTTCCAGACCTTCTGAGCCTGCAGGCTGGGGTGGCGTACACCGGGAATCGCATTGGGGACAAGGATCAGGACACGCGTAACGGTTCGGTGAATGGCGCGCGGAGCGATCAGAGTAACGTGACGCTGGACGGAGTGGACGTGAATGACCAGTCGAATGGCTATGCCTTCACGTCGGTATTGCCAGTGACGCAGGATTCCGTGCAGGAATTCCGAGTGACCACGACGAATTATGGCGCGGATCAGGGCCAGGGATCGGGAGCGCAGGTGGCGCTGGTGACCAAGGGCGGGACAAATAATTTTCACGGCTCGGCGTACGAAAATCTGCGGAACACGATCACCAGCGCGAATGATTACCTGGTCAAGCAGTCGGAGTTGAACATCGGTGCGCCGAACAAACCCTTGCAGCTCAACCGAAATATTTTCGGGGCGTCGGTGGGAGGACCGTTTCGTAAAGACCGGCTGTTTTTCTTCGCGAATTATGAAGGAACGCGTGAACGGGAACAGCAGCGTGCAGAGAGGGTTATTCCCACCCCGCAAATGTGCCAAGGGATCTTCCGGTATCTCGACACGGGCGGGAACCTGGTCACGTTCACTCCCGCGGACCTGACGAACCTGGACCCGCGTGGCATTGGAATCGATCCCGCAATGCTGGATTTAACGAATCACACCGGTTATCTCGATAAAACTTTTTGCACCGGGAAGACCGCAACCAATGATCTATCTGCGGGCGATGGATTGAATTACGCAGGGTTCGTTTTCCGCGCGCCGACAAAACTGGATAACGATGTGTTCATCAGCCGCGTGGATTACCGGGTTACCTCCGACGGGAAACACACGATTTTCTGGCGCGGTGCGCTGCAGAACTTGCGAAATCCGGGAGCACCATTCCTGCCGGGTGATGCGCCGGAGACAACGACAGTGGATCATAGCAAAGGATTCGCACTGGGCTACACGGCGGTGCTGACAAATACGCTGACCAACTCTTTCCGCTGGGGATACACGAGGCAGAGCTACGGAGTTGTGGGGAATACGAACCAGCAGTGGAACACGTTCCTCGGACTGGATCAGGGAATTGCGTACAGTCACAATTTTCAAGTGGGTATCCACAATCTGCTGGATGATGTTTCCTGGAGCAAAAAGAGCCATACCTTTCAGTTCGGAGCGTCGATCGGAATCGCGCGGGACCCGCGAACAACATTTCTACACTCGTCGCATCTCGGGATAGGAACCACCAATTGGACTTCCCCTATCGGATTTGCGGGAACTACGAGCACGCTCGACCCGATGAACGCGGCCGCTCATCCACTGCTGGGTACCGACGGTACGGCACCGGAGCCACTGAGCGCGACGCAGTACGATCGCCCGCTTCTGGCGTTGTACGGGATGATTTCGGATGTAGTGGCGAACTACAATCTCGACCGCAACGGAACTGTACTGGCGCAGGGAGAGCCGGTGAAGAGGAACTACGGACTGGACTGGTATGAATTTTATGGGCAAGACACGTGGCGCATAAAACCGAACTTCACCTTCACGTACGGGTTGCGTTGGTCGCTTTTCCCTCCCCCATGGGAGACGAATGGCTTGCAGACGGCGCCGACGTTTGGCTTGGGAACACAATTCGCGAAGAACGTAGCGAACATGAAGAAAGGAATCGGTTACGGAGGGGAGCCGCCAATTGAATTTCAACTCGGAGGTCCAGTCAACCATGGGCCGGGCTTCTACAATTTCAAGAAGACAGATTTTTCTCCGCGGATTTCCATTGCATATTCGCCGCGTCCCGACAGCGGACTATTGAACAGGATATTCGGCAGTAACGACAAGACTGTAATTCGCGCAGGATTTGCGCGCGTTTACGACCGGGCAGGATTTGCGTTGCTGAATACGTTCGACCAGGTCGGCGCGGCGGGATTGACTACCTCGATTCAAAACACCTGCTGCACGTTTGGCGTGACCGGCGCGGAGGATTTGCCGCGGATCACCGGCATCAACGATATTCCCAAGAATAATATAAACGGCTGTCTCTTATACACATCT
>CAXMLS010000559.1:0-6241 GCA_964194235.1 uncultured bacterium
ATGTGTATAAGAGACAGCGTCTGCACTGTTAAGTTTTTGTCGTCCTGCTTCGATTCCTTAATCTCCACCTTCTGGAAATATCCGGATCGCTTCAGCGCCGTAATGAAGTTCGCCACCGAATTGATCGACGCGGAGGATCCGAGCAGCACCAGGTTGTTGCCTTTGCGCGACACCGAGGTCAGCCACAAATTTTCCGTGCGCGAAACGGTGTTTGCCACCATGTCCAGCAATTCCTGTCCGCCCGTGCGGTCGCGCTGCAGTTGCTCGATCGTTGCTACGCGCTGCTGCAAAACCTGCTTCTGTTTCTGAAAGTTCTCCACCTGCAGCTTGACCTGCTCCAGCTCCTGCTTTTGCGTGGTCAGTTGCGCGATCTTGGCGTTCTCTTCGTTCAACTGCTTCTGCCAGGTGAAGTACAGAAAGGCAAGAAACGCTAGTCCCAGCAACACGCCAGACAGCATGAAGAGTGCAGGCATCGTCGACCCGGTATCCGCCGGCCGGCGTCCCGCCTTCGGTCTGTTTTGTCCGAGAAGATTTATGCGGATCATGGTTAGTCGAAGCTCCTCAGCGCCAGGCCCACGGCAATGGCCAGTCGCGGCGCCAACTCGCGAATCTGTTCATCGCTGTGCCGGCTGGGATTGATGACCACTTTCCGGAACGGATTCAATTCTTCCACCGGCATGGCAAACTCTTCCCGCAACAAGTCCACTAGTCCCGGCACGCGTGCCGTGCCGCCCGCGACCACGATGCGCTGAATGTTTTCGCCGCTCGCCGTCGCCCGGAAGAAATCGAAGGTCTTTTGAATTTCCAGCGTCAGGATGTCTGAAACGCTGCGCAGTATTTGTTGCTTCTGGTCGTCGGTCACGCTGGGAAGCGTTTCTCCCATTTTCAATTTCTCGGCGTCCTCGAAGCTCAGATCCAATTCCTTTTGCAGCGCGTCCGTATACTGGTTTCCACCCACGCTGACGTCGCGCGTAAACAATGGCACTCCCCCGCGCACAATATTTATATTCATGACGCTCGCGCCGATATTCAGCAGCGCCACCGTCTGCCCGGCATCCGGTTCATAATTCATTTCAAAGCAGTTCTGCAGACCGAACGCATCGATATCCACCACCACCGGGGTCTTTCCCGCCTGCGCCAGTACGTTGGTGTGGTTCAGGATTTTGTCTTTCTTCACCGCCACCAGCAGCACGTCCATCTGCGCGTCCATGGACTCCAGCAACTGGTAGCTCAGATTGACGTCGGCGATATCGAAGGGAATATGTTGGCTGGCTTCGGAAGGTATCCGGTCGTACAACTCTTCTTCGGTCATCAGCGGCAGCGGAACCCGCTTCACAATGACTGAGTGCCCCGAAACCGAAGTGCCCACGTTCTTGGTCTTGATTTTTTGCACATCAAAAATCTTGGTGATGGCGTTTGCAACCTGCGGCGCATCCATAATCGCGCCGTCCACCACGGTATCCTGCGCCAATGGCTCCAGACCGAAGCTCACCAGCTCATATCCCGCTTTGGTGGATTTCAGCTCAACCGCTTTAATCGAGCTGGACCCAATATCCAGGCCCACCAGTTGTTTGTTCTTCCCGCCAAGTCCAAACATATTCACGGCCTCTTTCCTGCTTACTTCCCTGAACTAGCGGCGCTTCGCGTGCGCTTGGCTCATTTTCCGTTCCATCCAACGGTCCAAAATGGTCTTACGCAGTTTCCATCGGTTGCCGAGTTTAAAGGCAGGTATTTCGCCCTCGGTGATGTAACGGTACAGAGTGTCCGGAGAAATCCCCAGATACTGAGACGCCTGCCTGACATTCATTACTTCTCGCGATTCCGTCACGAGGAAATCCACCCTGGCATCCGCACGTAAACCCGAACTTGCAATCATTTTTGGTGCACCCCACGCCACTAGGTAGAACTGCAGAGCGCCCCTGGTGGAATCGTTATGACACCTCGTTGCGAGCAGCGTCAAGAAATTCTATGTAGGGAGTTGTCCTAAGAATGCCGGTAGTTTCAGGCAGTTGTAGGGCTCTAAGGGCAGGTACATTCAGGTATAGCGGTATGGTTCTATCGGTACCACAACATCTTGTATCACCACCAGCGCCGCACCTGTTCGCTCGACCGGTTATCGTTTCCGCCGCAATTACGCCTCGCTAACAGGTACCAACAAAATAATTCCGGAAATTTGTCGCGCGTAGGAAACCCGTCATCCCGACCGAAGTGGGCCGATCTTTTCCCGCACCTTCGCCCCTGCTTGCCCTCGTGCGGGGCTTGCCCGCCTGGGCGCGTGGAGGGACCTCTCTTCGGTTTCAATTTTTATTTCTTTGTTGTTCAACGCTTCTGGGTGCCCCAAACGCCCCCGCATTTACAGGCGATCCTGGCGCGTGGGGATTTTGCTAAACAAACTGTGCCTGCTTTCAATCGCAGCAAAAACCTCGCCATGTGCACAAATCCGTCATTTCAATTTAATTATCTTCCCGCTTTACAATCCCAAACTTTTCCACATGCCATCAATCCGCGCCTTCGTCCCCGCGTCCATCAATATCTCATCCGGCCACGGCCGGGCAAATCCTTCCGTCGCCCATTTACGTGTCGCGTCAATTCCCATCTTCGAACCAAAGTCCTGAATCCGTGAAGCGTGATCCAGTGTGTCCGCTGGCCCCAGATTGAACTGCACGTCCCGCTCGGGATCGATCGCGCACAACGCCTTCCACACCACTTCGCTGTAGTTGTGCACATCCACGTCGTGATCCACCACCACAATTACTTTCGTGAACATCGCCTGCCCCAGCGACCAGATCGCGTTCATGATTTTTCGCGCGTGTCCCGGATAACTCTTCCGGATCGCCACAATCATCAAGTTGTGAAAAATCCCTTCCGCTGGCATCGCCACGTCCGCAATTTCTGGATACTGCATCTTCATCACCGGCAGGAAAACGCGCTCCACCGCATACCCCATGTAGAAGTCTTCCTGCGGCGGCGGTCCCACCACTGTCGTCAAATAGATCGGCTCCTTGCGATGCGTAATGCACTCCACGTGAAAAACGGGATACTCCCCTTCCAGCGAATAAAAGCCCGTGTGATCGCCAAACGGTCCTTCCACACGCAACTCCGACAAATTAACGTACCCTTCCAAAACAATTTCCGCATTCGCCGGAACTTCCAGGTCGCAGGTTTCGCAGCTCACCATTTCCACCGGCTCGCGGCGCAGAAATCCCGCGAACATCATTTCGTCCAGGTCCGGCGGTATCGGCAGCATGCCCGCCAAAGCCGTCGCCGGATCGGAACCGATCGCTACCGCCACCGGTATTTTCCCGTCTGGATTCGCCATGCGAGCGCGGCGAAAGTGTTCCGCGCCATGTTTCTGCGTCTGCCAATGCATCCCCGTTGTGCGTTCGTCATACACATGCATGCGGTACATGCCCACGTTGCGCTTGCCGGTTTCCGGATTTTTCGTGAACACCAGAGGAAACGTAATGAACCGCCCGCCATCCTGCGGCCAGCATTTCAATATCGGAAATTCGAGCAGATTTACATCCGCGCCCTTGCGAATCACTTCCTTGCACACGCCGGACTTCGCGCTCTTTGGAAAAAACGATCCCAGCTCCGCCAGCTTGGGCAACATTTTGATCTTGTCAAACAATCCTTGCGGCGTTTCCATTTTTAAAAATCCCTGAATCCGCGCTGCCACGTCATCCAGCTTCGCCACGTCGAACGCCAGTTCCATTCGCCGCACGCTGCCAAAGGTATTGATCAGCAGCGGAACCTTAGATCCCTTGGGCCGCTCAAACAGCAGCGCCGGTCCAACGCTATTCGCCGCGCGGCCTTCCGCCCGCGCGATGCGCTGCGTCACTTCGGTGATCTCCAGCACGGGATCAACCTCCGTGCGAATGCGCTTCAGTTCCCCTTCCTTCTCCAGCCTCGCCACAAACTCCCGCAAATCCCGATACCCCACAATTCCCTCCATTAAAAAAACGAAACTCCCGTACCACTCACACTTCGAACGAGCCCGCAAATGAAAACTCTAACACGTCGCCCCAAAGCCTGCGGAGTCCCCCGCGTACGCGTTAGTGTTTCCCCTGTCCCCCATAGTCGGACCTCCTTCCGTCCCAACACGGAGGGTGCCCCACACGCCGCAGTTGCGTGTGGGGATTTTGTTCAGCCAAGAGCTCAATCTTCTCTAACTCGACAATGTCCTCCTGTAGTCCTTCCCACCAATAAAAAAGGGGCCGAGTTTTCGGCCCCTCTCCACCAATTCTGAACAAGCTCCCAACAAAACGACTAAAACTATTTCTTTTCGGCCGCAGGAATCGTCAGATTCATCCCCGGTTGAATTTTGTTAGGATCGCTGATCTTGTCTTTGTTCGCATAGAAGATACGCATGTAGTCATGCGCGTTGCCATAAAACTCCTGGCTGATTTTCGACAAGCTATCCCCGGATTTCACCGTGTAGCTCTGTCCTCCTTGGCTCCCTGCCGGCCCGGATGCCGAAGCACCTGCTGCCGCAGCCTGCGTAGCCGCTTGCGCCACGGTAAATTCGGCTGTGATGTCATCCGCATTCGGATTCACTAATTTAATCTCGTCCCAGATTTTATTTTTTACCTGGTCCGAGGGTACTGTTCCTTTAATCACCAGCTTGTTGTCCTGCACGTGCAGGTTCTGCAGTTGCACTTGTTGTTGCTCGATACTGCGCAGCACGGATTGGTATTTCGCCTTCAGTTCTCCAAACCGCTTCTGCGAATTTGCGTCCTGAGCGCTGTTCGCGCCGCTTCCAAACATTTGGTCGAATATTCCCATTGTTTCCTCCTCAGAAATGAGCTGGTCCCTTCAACCTAGCCCTCGGCATCAACCCACGCCATACCCCCATCCATGTATGCCCCCGCAGCCGACACGCTAGTATTCCGCAATCTGCGAACGTTCTTTCGCGCCCCCACTCCTGTTATCCTCAACAGACGCAATGGCCACGCCTGTCTATCTCGATTACAACGCCACCACGCCCGTCGATCCGACTGTGCTTGATGTCATGCTCCCTTATTTTTCCACATCCTTCGGAAACGCTGCCTCCATTCACACTGTCGGGCAAAAAGCCCGCGCCGCCGTCGAAATCGCGCGTGAACAAGTCGCTGCACTCATTAACGCTCGCCCCCAGGAAATTTTCTTCACCAGCGGCGGCACCGAATCCGACAATCACGCTATTTTCGGAATGCTCGATCCCGCCGGCTACGCCAACAAACATCTAATCTCGACCGCGATCGAACACGAAGCGGTGCTAAACACCTGTCAGCACCTCGCTCAACGCGGAGTCGCCGTCCACTATCTCGCCGTTGATCGCAACGGCTGCATCAATCCCGAAGAACTCCGCAGCATCCTAAAAAACTTCTCTAACTCCGCACTCATTTCCGTGATGCACGCGAACAATGAACTCGGCAGCCTCCAGCCGCTCGAACAAATCGGTCGCATCGCTGCCGAAGCCGACATCTACTTTCATACCGACGCCGTGCAGTCCACCGGCAAAATTCCTGTCGACGTGACCGCGCTCGGTGTCGATCTGCTCTCCATTTCCGGCCACAAACTGTACGGCCCCAAAGGTGTCGGCGCACTTTACGTACGCACCGGCACCCCGCTGAAACAATTTTTTTACGGCGGCCATCATCAACGCGGATTCCGCCCCGGAACCGAAAACGTCGCCGGCATCGTCGGCCTCGGGAAAGCTGCCGAGTTAGCGCGCCAATCCTTGAGCCACGGCGCCGCGCGCGTCACCGCCTTGCGCGATGAACTGGAGCGCGGTCTTCTTCACCGCATCCCGCACGCTCGCGTCAACGCCGCCTCCGCTTCCCGTCTCCCCAACACGACGAACATTTTTTTCCCCGGCGTCGATGGCGAAGCCCTGCTCATCGCCCTCGACCTAAAAGGCCTCGCGTGCTCCACCGGCTCCGCATGTTCTTCCGGGGCCGTCGAACCCTCGCACGTTCTAACCGCCATCGGTCTTCCCGCCGCCGAATCCCGCAGCAGCCTGCGCTTCAGTCTCGGCCGCCCCACCACCCGCGAAGAAATCGATTTCGCCTTAAAAATAATTCCCCAAACCGTCGAACAGTTGCGCCAACTCTCCCCCACCTATCACAACCAACTCGCCGCCAACCAGTAACGCAACACCCCCCGTCTCCTCACCTCCAAACATAAAGCCTAAGCAGGGTGCCTCAGGTTCGCAGTTGAGCCTGCCTGCCGCAGGGAGGTTATGAACCTGGGTCTTGGG
>CAXMLS010000560.1:0-2469 GCA_964194235.1 uncultured bacterium
GATCGACGATGAGCAGCTTGAGGAAGGGTTACGCGTGATGGAAGCGGGACTGGCTTCGGTTGCGGAGCGCACCCCCGCGGCAATGTCGCACGCATAGCACAATCGGCTTGCTGCTGACGCTGATTGCCAGAAAGTTTTTAACGTAGATCTATTCGGTAGAGTTGCAGGTGCGGCAGATCCAGGATCAAGCCAACGGGCTTCAACTGAGTCTACCGCACGTCCAAGTTAGAAGATGATCTTGAGCGCGAACTGAATTTCCCTCGCCGTGGTACTCGTCCGAGTCAATAATCCAGCCACGCCCGTCGGTGCCCCAGTGGGATCGAAGATATCCGAATTGTCGGGGGTTACCGGCGGTGCGAAATTGGCATGATTCAGCACGTTAAACATTTCCGCGCGAAACTGCACGTTGAAGTTTTCTGAAATTTTCCGGATGTAATTATTTTTAAACACGGAGAAGTCCACTTCCCGTGTCCCGGGACCAGTCAAGATATTGCGGCCAGCGTTACCGCGGAGGTTGAAGCACCGCAGATCGCCGGGAGCGAGTGCTTGTCCGAGAGTCGGCGGCGCCGGATCGCAATTGGCATCAAAAAACGCCTGATTTGGGGCCATCGGAACCTCGAAGCACTGGGTCTTGATGTAATTATTCGGGTTTCCCGAATTCGTCAGCGTTTGGCATCCGGAGCCACCGAGCCGGTTCGGATAAGCCCAATCGTCCGCACTGAGGGTGCCTGCGGGATCCCCTCCCGTACCGAAAGTAGGACTGAACGGAACGCCGCTGCTAGCTGTGAAGATGATGCCCAGTTGCCAACCCTCGGTTAGAAACCGTGCAGGGCCAGAAATAGATTTCGGCGAAGGAAGCTCCCACAGACCATTTATTACCAGGGTTTGTCCGATGTTGTAATCAGACACGCCGCGGTTCACCCTCGGATTGAAGAAGAACTGAGGACTGGCAATAGAGTTGCCGAACGCGTCACCTGCAACCGTCGCGGAACTGGTGTCGACGCTGCGGCCCCAGGTGTAGGTGCCCTGAACCTGAAATCCATGGCTCATGCGCTTGGCTAACTGCAATTCCAACGCGTTGAAGTAAGAGCGACCCTCGTAGAACATTCCGCGCACGGAACCAAAATTTTCGTTGATTCGCGACGGCGGAGCACAAGACGGGTCCGGGGTTGCGTTAGGATCGGTCAGATTACACGTGGGACTGTATTGATTTCCAAAAACATCTACTTTGGGAAACAAATATCCGGCGGACGTGAGCGTCGGAAGCACGATGTCAGCGTCATCGGGACGATAGGGTTGATGTATTCCGCGCGAGCCGACGTAGGCAATCAGGGAAGTGAGGCTCGGCGTAAGCTGATACTGAACGTTGAGATTCCATTGCATTACATAATTGCGCTTGGGATTCGGGTCGATATAGGTTGCGCGCAATTTGTTCGAGGGTAGAGGGGGAAGGTTATTAAAGAACGAGCCGGTTCCCGGATTGTTGATGGTCGTATAGGCGAAAAACGGGGAGGCCAGAGTCGTCAAAAGCGTGAATTGATACGGTAACGGCAAAACGTCGAATATGCCGAAGCCGCCGCGGACAGCCATTTTTCCATTGCTGAATGGATCCCAAGCAAAGCCGACGCGTGGTTCGAAATTCTTTGTCGTGGGATTATTGAAGAATGGCTCTCCGAGATGGGGAGTGGCGTCCGATAGATTTCGCAGAACCGAGAGCTTACCGGCGGTTTCCGTTGGAACGGTAGCCATCTCATAGCGCAGACCGAGATTTAAAGTAAGGTTCGGTTTCCAGCGCCAGTCGTCCTGGATGTAACCGCCGATAATAGCCTGGCGAAGATTGCGCGGCGAAAGAGTGCTGGCAACTCCACCCTGGAAATGGCTCGGCTGATTTGAGTAAAAATCTTGCAGATTATTGAACTTAAAAATTCCATTGGGGTCGGAAAGGGCGCGAATTCCGAGGTGCATGCGCTCTATGGCAAACCCAAACTTGATTGTGTGAGTCCCTTTGTTGGCGAAAGCGTCGTCGTACAACTGGAACGAATTCCAGTGATAAAAATACGCGGACTCCCCGCCTACACCGCCCAGGAAGTTGGTAAGCCCACTGATGAAGATCTGGGGCGCAGTCCTGCCTGGAAAAGTGCCCAACGAAGTATCGGCGGCCTCGGGTACGAGAGCTTTAGCTCCCTGGTTGTTATCTACGACTTCGTAGTTATAACCAAATCGGACGGTGTTTGCGAAGGTGGGCTTAAAAATATGAGTCTCCTCCAATGCAGCAATCTGTCTGGAGGATTTAGTCGTGAGCAACACATCATTAACCCCGTCAGGGGAGGTGTAGGGTGTCTTGTCAAAGAGGTAGGTGCCGGACAGATTGTCCTTCTCCGAAACCTTGTGATCCAAACGCATGGTAAAGAAATTTTCCTTTACCGCCTGCTGGCCGGCAAAACTATATACCTGTCTCTTATACACATC
>CAXMLS010000561.1:0-5575 GCA_964194235.1 uncultured bacterium
GAGCAATCACGATCCCTACTCCGACTTTGATTCGCACATCTGCCGCAAGGCGGGGTTGCGCGATAGTTTCATTACTGAACTTAGGAACCGAACGACCAGCAGAAAACAAAGTACCGGAACGTCTACCCATATATCCGGACACCCAGCCGACTCGATCAGAATCCGCCCGTACAATAGCCGGATACATACGGTGGATATGTCATCGTTGTGTCAAATCTTTGTCTAATCTAGGTCAAGAGCCGGGCGGTCTTTAGCGCGGGAGATCCCACCAGCGATGTAGTATTATTCGCCAAAGATCGCAATATCATCTTAGGCTATGGACCTAATCTTGATCGTCGAAGACAGTCGTGCCATGCAGCGCACCCTGCAGCGCCTGTTTGAATCAGATTCTTTGCAGGTACAAATCGCGCCAGATGGTCCCAGTGGACTAAAGTGTTTCCGCGACAGGCTTCCCAGCGCCGTAGTCCTTGATCTCAAACTTCCCGGAATCCCCGGCAAGGATCTTTGTCGAGAGTTCAAAGCGCTGGAGGCCACGGTACCAATTGTGGTGCTTAGCGCGAACACCGACATCGACGACAAGGTTTTGTTACTCGAGTTAGGCGCCGATGACTATGTGACGAAACCATTCAGCCCAAAAGAATTGCTGGCCCGAGTGCGCCGCGTCATCCGCCGCAGCCTTCCCCGGACTCAGACGGATGCCAGGGCCACTGCGACGGTAATTGGCAGCCACGAAGTTATCGCGTTCGGCGATTCGCGTGTCGATTTCACCAGCATGCAAGCCACAAGTGGTGGTAAACCCGTGACGCTTACTGCCCAGGAGTTCAAACTTTTAAAATTTTTTGCATCCTCGCCCGATACCGTGCATTCGCGCGAAGCGCTGTTGAATGCCGTTTGGGGCTATCAGAATTATCCGAGCAGCCGCACTGTTGATAACCACATCCTGCGCCTCCGCCAGAAACTGGAACGAGACCCGGCCAATCCTCGTTTTTTTGTGACGATGCACGGCTCAGGATACAAGTTCGTTTCGGACAGCGATTCTCAGAGTAAGAGCAACGACAAACGTTGAGGTCAACGCACCATGACCCACCTGCGCATTCGCACGCAACTCGTAATTGCTACGCTGCTGATAATATCTGCGCTTACCGGATCGCTTCTTCTTATCATTCACCATACGATTGGCGTCGAAATACAAAAGCAGATTAACGACGGCACGCGAGCGTCCGTTAGGGCCTTCGAGAGCGTTCAACGCCAGCGGGAATCTCAATTGTCGCGCGCGGCGGCCATGCTTGCGGAACTTCCCACCTTGAAGGCCATGATGACCACCGAGGATGCCCTTACCATTCAAGACGGTTCTGCCACGTACTGGAAGCTGGCTGGGAGCGATCTGTTCGTATTAGCCAAGCCTGATCTACGCTTGGTTGCTGTACATGTAGCTGATCACGACTGGTCTCCCGATGGCGCGCGTCGCGCGCTTGCGCGTTCGCTGAATCAGGGCGATGACGCATCCTGGTGGTACGAAGATGGACGACTTTATTGGGTATTCACCCGACCCATCACGGCGGGCAGCGGCAATACCGCGCAAAAATTGGGTTCTCTGGCCATCGGTTATCAGGTGGACACCACGGTGGCGCAACAACTCGCGGTCGTTGCGGGCAATCAAATCGCTCTGGAAACCGACGGTGCTCTGATCGCATCCACCCTGCCCTCGCGGGAGGCTGCAGAACTTCAGCGTCGAATTAGATCGGGCATTGTGAATTCCAACTCCGGCCCAGCGAAAATATTTTTAGCGAGCGATCAATATGCCTTTTCTACGGTGCTTCTGCACGGCGCCTCAGCCTCACCCGTTCGTTGCTACGTATTGATGCCCCTTGCGCCGGTCAATAATTTTATGGGCCGCCTGAACCACACAATTTACTTCTTAGGAGCATCCGCCATAGTTGTTGGTGCGCTGATATTCGGGTTTGTGGCGCGCACGATCACGTCACCGCTTGACGATCTGGTGGCCGGAGTTCAGGCGCTTTCCGCCGGCAATTTTACTTATTCCATCGTTCCTCGCGGCAGCAGTGAAGTATCGGAGCTCAGTACGGCGTTCGCGCACATGCGCGGTCAGTTGCAGATCTCGCAGCAGCAGCGGATCGAAGCCGAACGCATTACGGCCCTGGGTCGGGCGGCCAGCTCCATCTCGCACGATCTTCGCCATTATCTGGCTGCGGTCGTAGCTAATGCAGAATTCTTGTTCGAAGCCGATGAGTTGAAAATGGATAAAAGTGAAATCTACGAAGAGATCAAGACCGCTGCAAACCAGATGACCGATCTTATTGATTCTCTCCGTGAGCTGTCATCGCAACGCAGGGCCATTTCTCCGGAGCCTGCGGAACTCGGGGTGGTGATTCGTCGCGCGGCGGAAGCTATTCGGGCAAGACCAGAACTCCGCAATGCTCGCATCGTGCTGGTAGCGGAAGGGCGGCTAAACGGATTATTCGACCCTAGAAAACTCGAACGTGTCTTTTTCAATTTGCTTCTAAACGCGTGTCAGGCTTCCGGCGATGAAGGTTGCATCGTTACCGCAGACGCCCGAGCTGCCGGCGGGCAATTTGAAGTTCGCATCTCCGACCAAGGCTTGGGAGTAGCACCAGGTATCCGAGACACCTTGTTTGATCCATTTGTGAGCTTTGGAAAACCTCAGGGCACCGGTATGGGGCTGGCGATCGTCGCCAAGATTGTGCAGGATCACGGTGGTTCGGTGTCCGTGGAACGTACTTCAGCCGCGGGCACAGTTGTGCTGGTCAAACTTCCCCTCGCCGCTAAGGCAGCTGTCGAATCTGAGAAGCCCGCTGTTGCTTAGAATTTCAATTACGGATGTGCATAACTATTGTCTGGCGGAGGAACGTAGTCTTGGCCGTACTTATTCTTATGGGTGATTTTAACGTTTGGATCATTCGCAAGATGAATTGGAGGCAGCGTCCGGCTCGTGGAAGAAATAGTAACTATGCGAGTCTGGTTCTTTAGATCTTCAGGCACACCGCGCTCGTGCCAGACATGCATCTCGTATCTTCCATTCGGTACATTGCTGAACATAGCCCGCCCGGAACGGTCCGAAACGGCGTAATACGGAGTGTTCACAGCTACGACCACAGCGCTCATCTCCGGATGGATATTGCAGAAAAGAAAACTGACTCCCACGCGGTCGAATCGTGCAGAATTCGTCGCGCCTGCCTCGTAAAGTCCCAGATCGAAGCGCTTTCCATCGAACAATGAGAAAACATTGTGGAAGAAAGGGTCTCGATTGGGAAAATCGATCACTGTTCCTACTTCGACGACCAGCAAGTGGGGCTCGAAGCTTTTGTTGTGTTGCGTAAGCCGAGGCCGTTTTTGGGGCGGTTGTGTTTGGTTATGCGGCGTTGCTGGACGTTCAAGTGGCGTGAGCCACACGACGACATCAGACCCCGTACCATTAGTGCCGGTTTCTATACTGGATGAGCCGTCCAATTTTCTTATGTGGGTATCGATTTGTATGGTCACCGGCGATTGTTGGGCATTGGTGCAAACCGCCATGCTAAATAAACATAACCCAGCCCCGCATCTAATCGTTCGCAGTAATCGCCCTGTCGCAATTGCCATCACTAGAAGATATATCCAATACTGAAATTGATGAGGTTGGCGGAGCTCGGGTTGCTATCCAGAACAAACGTTTTTAAGTGCCGGTACTCGGTGGAAAACACCACATCGGACCGTGGCTGATAGATGAAATTGATGAACGGGCTGAGATTTTTCGATAACCGCGAACCAGAATCCGATGCATTGACAGTAAATGAGCGCAGTTCCGATGAGAAGGGGCTGTCGTCCCCAAAGGCCGCATTCACTTCAAACTTAGGCGTTGGCTTAAATTTCAACTGTATCCACCCACCCATCGAGCCGAGTCCGCGAGCCGTGGTGCCAGCATTGCTGAGTGGGCCATTCAAGAGAACCGTCTGGCCCACCGCTCCCCCGAAGCCCCCGGCCGCTCTGCCTCGGTAAAACTCCCCACTGAACTCGAATTGTTTTCCGAGAGGTAGAACCAGATCGGCGCTTCCGATCCAGGCGTTTACGGTTCGACCCACTCCCCAGTTTTGGCGACCGTAATAGCCACCAATTCCGGCGGTAATTGCCTGGCCAAGAAGCCGTTCGCTCCAGGCAATCCTTGCGGCATACGCGGGTTGGCCGGATTGTTCTCCCTGGGTGGGCAAGCGGTCGACTTTTGAGTCGGTGACCTCTCCGGATATGGAAGCTAGGACGCCAGCCTGCAGCAGCAAACTGGAATCATTGGATACGGCGAACCGGTGATCAACCCGAACTTGAGGAGTCCAAGCCCACAAATTTCCGGAATAAGACAGCGCCGGAACGGCCAGAGATGCAAGGGACGTAGGACTCAACGGAGAAAAGAAGAGGTTATCTTGGCCCGCTACAATTGAAGTTTTGGACCAGTCAAAATGCACGGCTCCAGTCCGGAGCCGGGCAACTCCCATGGTCGTACCGTTCGAGGTAGCTGGAAAGCCTCCAGCAAAATCGAGTCTTAGATCCGCACTGGTACGAGCACCGGCTATATCTGGTCCGAATGCTTGAAGACTGATTTGGGATTGCCGCAGCGAACCTCCGAATGCGGCTCCGGAGTTAACCGATGGTCGTGGGGTAGCAACTTCCGGGAAGTCTTCATTGTCCAAGGCTCCGCGATTTGAAAAAAGATTAAGCAGCACAATTCCCGAAAGTCGCAGCCGATATTTTGCTCCGCCCTCGACTTTGGTTTGGCTCTGTTCGTTGATTTTCTGATTCGCTAACTGCAGGTCTTCTTCAAGCTTGGCAATACGATCGCCAGTGCTCTGAGGTTCAGTTGTCTCTCTGAAGGCTGGCGAAGGGGCAGAAGACTCGGTTATCTTTGATTGAACCGGCGAAGCACACATTCCCTCGCCCGCTTGGCCTTGCGTACCGCATGTTAGCGAGGCCAACTGGGCTTTAGCTACATCCAGTTCTTTACGAAGCGCGATGGTTTCTGCTCGAGCGCTCCGCTCTTCAACGCGCAGTTCACCTACCTGCGAATTTAGGCCTTGCACCTGGGCTTGTAATTGATAAATCAGCTCTGCGAGCGTGTGATCGCCTGCCACTCGCGTGTCAAGGGAACTCCCGACTGTCACAGGGATTGGCCTTTCTTGTCCTCTCACGAAGCCAGATGTCATTAAATTCAACCCTAAGCATGTGCACGCGATTATGATCGCTTCGCGGGTGGCCTTGATTCGCACGATAACCTCCTACATAAAGCGGAAAGCGTTTCGCCATCGCGCCATCGTCAAAAGGTACGTTGCGATCAGCGCGAGGAGTGCGCCTGCGATAGTACCGCGACGCAACAGGACCGAGTACTGTTCGGTGATGGCGTGCGCGGCAATCGGGGGTGTTATTTTTGCGGAGACACCTGTAATTGCATTCGTCGATTTGCTAAAGGAGAAGCTAGGCGCTAGCGCTCAAACTTTTTCATTTTTGCGATGTTTTGTAAAAACTTCACGAGCCGCAGACACGTGAGCTGGAACCTGTCTCTTATACACAT
>CAXMLS010000562.1:0-5444 GCA_964194235.1 uncultured bacterium
GATGTGTATAAGAGACAGGCCCAAGGATAAGCCGATAGCCGGATTGGACCAGAAAGTCGAGCGCACCGCTTTGGAAGCGGCTCGGCGTAAATTTTCGCCGGAATTTATGAATCGCCTCGACAAGGTCGTGGTTTTTCATCCCCTGCAGCGCGAACAGCTCGAGGAAGTATTAAACATTGAGCTCGGCAATGTGCAACGTCGCGTGCTGGAAACCGCCAAAGGGCAATTTCTGTTTCGCGTGACCGGCGCGGGCCGCGATTTCCTGCTGCGCGAAGGCACCGATCAACGTTATGGAGCGCGCCATCTGAAACGCGCGATCGAGCGCCACGTCGTCTATCCGCTCGCGAATCTTCTGGCCACCGAACAGGTGCACCTCGGCGATCTCGTGCGCATCGATTGGGACGGCGAGCACAACCTGCTTACGTTCGTGCGCGACGGCGAAGGCGCATTGATCAACAGTGAGCCTCCGCTGACCGCACGCACAGCGCCGCCCGCGGAAGTTCGCGACGGCAAAGCCGTGGATGCTCCCACCGAAGCCGTGGTGGAAACCAGAAAATCGCGCGCCGCATTGCCGGGCGGCGGTCCCGCGGCTGCGCCGCAAAGCCGCAAAAAGCACGAACGCTGACCCGCTATCGATCGCGGCACGCCACATACTCGTGAACACGCCAAAACGCATCAACCATGTCAGCGCAACGATGCGCATCCTGGCTCTAATCTAATCTCTAATCTAATAATGTGCCGCTTTGTGTCGTCCTTCGACTGACACAAACTGTTTTGCCGTTGCCACTTGTGTCGCAGATGAAGCACTGTCTCACCTCGTGAGACAGTTTCCATCATAGCAACTACCGTATCTTGTTGAGATAACTCCGTTTCTTAATCGGTTCCCGCGTCCCCGCGATTGGCATTCCCCATGCTCTATTTCAAAGTAGCGTCGCGTTGAGACTCCGTCGCGTTCCTCTGGCAAGCGAACGTGGAGAAGGACTGGAGACATGAGAGCTGCTGTACGGCAACAACTTGATCCGTCAATTCGCAGCACGGACACGCGCGACTTCGAAACCGCTTTGCGTTCCAAAATCGTTGGACAGCCCGAAGGCGTCCAGTCTCTCGTCGAAATGTACCAAGTTTTTTGCGCCGGATTGAATTCGCCCGGCCGCCCCGTCGGCAACTTACTTTTTCTCGGGCCCACCGGCTCCGGCAAGACTCGCATCGTGGAAGCGGGCGCCGAAATATTGTTCGGAGATCCACGAGCCGTACTCAAAGTCGACTGCGCGGAATTCCAGCACTCTCACGAAATTGCCAAACTGATTGGCTCGCCTCCGGGATATCTCGGCCATCGCGAGACCCATCCGCTGATCACTCAGGAAGCCCTGTCCGCCTGCCACACCGACAAGCTGAAGCTATCCTTTTTGCTGTTCGATGAAATTGAAAAAGCTTCCGACGCTCTCTGGCAACTGCTCCTCGGCATCCTGGATAAAGCTACTTTGACCCTCGGCGACAATCGCCGCGTGGATCTTTCGCAGACCGTAATCTTCCTGACCTCTAACCTTGGCGGCGGAGAAATCACCGAAATGATGGGTGGCGGCATGGGCTTTGTTCAGCCCAACGGTGATAAACCAGCGACCGGCCTTGATGAAAAGATCGAACGCACCGCCGTGGAAGCCGCTCGCCGCAAATTTTCTCCGGAATTCATGAATCGCCTCGACAAAGTGGTGGTCTTTCATTCGCTCAAGCGCAATCAGCTGGAAGAAGTTTTGGAAATTGAGCTCGAGTGCGTGCAAAAGCGCGTCCTGCAGACTGCCAAAGGGCAGTTTTTGTTCCGCGTCACTAATAACGGCCGCGAATTTTTACTGCAGGAAGGTACTGACCAGCGTTACGGCGCACGCCATCTGAAGCGCGCCATCGAACGCCACGTTGTGTATCCTCTGGCGAATTTGCTGGCCACCGAACAGGTTCATCTCGGCGACCTCGTGTGCATCGATAGGAACACCGAGCAAAACGCTTTGACCTTCGTGCGCGAAGGCGAAAACCTCGCCATGCCCGCGCGTCGCGTGGAACCTGCGGTTGTCGCGCGTCCCGTCCCGGCACGCAATGGCCGCACTGTCGAGGCCCCTCCCGTTTCGTTCGGGCCTGAGCAAATGCCCCGCATGGCTCGTTAACTTTTCCAGAATTTCAAAATGAAACGCCCAGGTGAATTTTCCACCCGGGCATTTGTCTTTTAGGCTAGACGTTGTTCTGCGGAACCTTGATAGCAATCCACGCGAGCGATGATGTTCAATCCGCGGCTTGTGTTAGCGGGGGAGCGGGGTTCCAGCGAAGCACTGGTTTGCGCGCCGCACCGACTTCATCCAGCCGCGAGACCCGCGTGCTGTGAGGCGCAGTCTTCACGAGTTGCGGATCTGTCGCGGCTTCTTCCGCGATCGCTTTCATCGCGGCAATAAACAGATCGCACTCTTCCTTCGACTCCGATTCCGTCGGCTCGATCATCAGCGCGCCCGGCACAATCAGCGGAAACGCCGTGGTATAGGGGTGAAATCCGTAATCGATCAAGCGCTTGGCGATGTCCATCGTGCTGACGCCGTTCTTCTTTTGCAGCGCGTCGCTGAAAACAACTTCGTGCATGGACGGTAGGGAATAGGGCAACTCAAAAATGCCTTCCAGATTTTTCCGGATATACGTCGCGTTCAGCACCGCGTCTTCCGTGGCCTGCCGAACGCCCGGCCCGTAGGCAAGAATGTAAGCCAGCGCACGAACCAGCACGCCAAAATTTCCCGAGAACGCTTTTACGCGGCCGATCGAATCCGGCCGCACGCCTTCCAGCGCCAGGCGTCCACCCTCTTTTTCTACCAGCACCGGCACGGGGCGAAATGGTTCGAGGATTTTCTTCATCGCTACGGGGCCGGCTCCCGGTCCGCCTCCGCCGTGCGGCGTGGAAAATGTTTTGTGCAGGTTGAGGTGCATCACGTCCACGCCCAGGTCTCCCGGACGCGTCACGCCGGTCAGCGCGTTCATGTTCGCGCCATCCATATACAGTAGCGCGCCGCGCTCGTGCAGAATCTCCGCAATCTCCGCGATGCGTTGTTCGAAGATGCCCAGCGTCGAGGGATTGGTGATCATCAGCGCGGCGACGTCGTCGGTGACCAACTCCCGAAGTTTGTCCACATCGATCTGGCCGTGCGATTCGGATTTTATGTTTTCAACCTGGTAGCCCGCGATGACCGCAGTCGCGGGATTCGTCCCATGCGCCGAGTCCGGAATTAAAACTTTTTTGCGCGGATTGCCGCGTTTTTCCAGGTACGCGCGAATCAACAGCAGTCCGGTCAGTTCTCCCTGCGCTCCCGCTGCAGGCTGAAACGTGATGGAATCCATCCCCGTAATCTCGAGGAGGCAATCCTCCAACAATTTCATGATTTTCAGGCAGCCTTGCGAAAGTTCCTGCGGCTGGTACGGATGCTCCGTAGCAATCCCATCCAGGCGCGCCACGAATTCATTCACACGCGGATTGTATTTCATCGTGCAGGAGCCCAGCGGATACATTCCCAGATCGATCGCATAATTCCACGTCGACAGGCGCGTGAAGTGGCGCAGTACTTCTATCTCGCTGACTTCCGGAAATTCAGAAACGCCTTGCTTACGATAATTCGTGCCCAATAAATCGGCGGGATCGGCGGCCGGTACATCCAGCGGAGGCAATTCGAACGCGCGTTTCCCCGCGGACGATTTCTCAAAAATCAGTCCTTCGTTCTGACTAACGTGTCGTGATGCTTTTCCGAGGCTTTCGCTCAATGTTATTCCTGTGAACTCATATAAACTCGATCGTTATCTCTACAAATTTCGTCGACCGGCCGCAGCGCCGCGCAACCAAAACACTATCGCGTACTTTAAACGGCTTGTTCCAGCGCTGTGCGCACCGCGCCCGCGAATCGTTCGATTTCCGCCCGCGTGGTCGTTTCCGTAACGCAAACCAGCGCATGCTTGGTCAACTCCGGGTAAGCCGTGCCAAGCACAAACGGTCCGATTATTTTATCGCGCAGCAGTTGCGCGTTCACCAATTTGACCGACCGCGGAAGCTCGACCGTGAACTCGTTGAAAAACGGTCCGTCAAACGCCCGGCGCACGCCCGGAATCTTCTCCAGTTCGCTCAAGGCGAACCGCGCTTTCGACAAGTTCTGGTGCGCCATTTCACGCAACCCTTCCTTGCCCAGCAAACACAAATGCACCGTAGCGGCGAGCGCGCACAGCGCCTGGTTCGTACAAATATTGGAAGTCGCTTTCTCCCGCCGTATATGTTGTTCACGAGTCGCCAGCGTCAAAACAAATCCCCTCCGCCCATTCGAATCCGTGGTTTGCCCAACCAGACGGCCCGGCATCTGCCTGACAAATTTTTCGCGTGACGCGATAACGCCCGCATAAGGTCCGCCATAACTCGGCGGCAATCCAAAACTTTGCCCTTCCATCGCCACGATATCGGCTTCCACGGGAGGCCGCACCAACCCGAGCGAAACCGCTTCCGTGATCGAAACCACCAGCATTGCGCCGCTTTTGTGTACCGCGCCGGATAACTCTGCGACCGGTTCGATCACGCCAAAGAAATTCGGCGATTGCACCAGCACCGTGGCAACATCGTCCTTCAAGGTGGCTTGCAGCGCCTTACGATCCACCGTTCCATCAGGCGCCACGCCTATCTCTTCAACCTGCAAGCCGGAATTCTTCGCGTACGTTTTCAGTACCGCGCGATATTCCGGATGCACGGAACGCGCCACGAGCACCCGCCGGCGCCCCGTCAATCGTTCCGCCATCAACACCGCTTCCGTGCTGGCCGTTGAGCCGTCGTACATCGAAGCGTTCGCCACTTCCTGGCCCGTCAACTGGCACATCAACGTTTGAAATTCGAAAATCGCCTGCAGCGTGCCTTGCGTGATTTCCGCCTGGTACGGCGTATATGAGGTTAAAAATTCGCCGCGCTGAATAATCGTATCGGTGATCACCGATCGCAGATGGTTGTACACGCCCGCGCCGAGAAAACTCGAGTAGCCCAGCGAATTCTCCGCCGCGCGGTCTTTAAAATATTGAATGATCTCCGCTTCGGACAGCGGCCCGGGCAGCTTCAACTTTCGTTTTAATCGGTAAGCCTCGGGAACGCTGGAAAACAGCGCTTCCATCGACTCCGCGCCCACTTCGGCAAGCATTTCCTGGCGCTCCGCAGGACTTTTCGGAAGGTAGCGCATTAAGCGGAGGCTTCCTTGTTTTTGTCGGCGATGAACGCTTCATACGCCGCCGCATCCATCAACCCGTTTGCTTCGTGGGGATCGCTCAGCTTTACCCGTACAAGCCACGCCGCGCCGTGCGGTTCCGAGTTTAATTTTTCCGGCGTCGCTTCCAGGCTTTTGTTCGCTTCCACCACTTCGCCGCTTAGCGGAGCGTAAATCCTGTCTCTTATACACATC
>CAXMLS010000563.1:0-4074 GCA_964194235.1 uncultured bacterium
GGGGTTGAAGTTAGGACGGAGTAATGTCGGCGTCAAGAGGCATGGCTTACGGGCCGGCCTCGCAAAGATCGATTCAAATATACAGGAACAAATTAGAAGACTTTCCCTTACCAGTTCAGCTTCAGCGCGAACTGAAATTGCCGCGCGTCGTACGCGGCGGTCGGCTGCCCGGCAAAGCACGTGGTGCTGGATGCCGGATCGCACAGCTGGTTGACGGCGCCAATGTTCGTGCGATTAAGAAGATTGAAGCCGTCGGCGATGAGATCAAGATTGAAACGTTCACCGAGCGGGATGCGCTTGGAGACACGGAGATCGATCTGGAAAAAGCCTGGCGTGACAAAAGGATTGCGGCCGAGATTGCCATCGCAACCCGCGGGTGGCGTGATGCCGGTCACGGTGAACGGCTGACTCCCATTGGTCAGGCAGGTGGTGGGAAGCGTGAAGGTAACGCCCGGGAGAAATGGTGAAGTGGCCGACGGCAAGCCCGCGACACTACCGACGGAAGGCCGGCCGTTGGAAGAGCCGAGGTCCAGCCGATAGTCCGTGCCGGTGATGACTGTGTACGGACGGCCGGAAGAAACTTCAATGATTGGCGCGACACTAAAATCGGACAGAAGTCTGCGGAATGAGCTTCCGCCCTTTGCTGAACCAGACTGGAATACGGCGCTGGTCACCCAACGATGACGCTGGTCGAAGTCGGAATTGCCGCGCTCCACGTTGAGGAAGCGGCTGTCCTGTGCTTCGAGGGGAGATTGCAGGTCGGTGGAATCGTCGATGGTGTGCGACCACGTATAGCTCGAGAGCATTTCGAACGTTTTGGAAAAGCGTTTGCGAACGTTGACGGTCAGTCCGTGATAAACCGAGCTGCCCGTCGATTGCTGCGCGTCCACGCTGTTGAACGGCACCGGCGCGCCGAAGCCCACGGGATATCCGGCCAGCCCTGCGAGTTGCACGAGCCCCGCATACTGGGCCGCGTTGGGTCCCGCGAACGACGGGTTCGGGCCCGACGGCCGGAAGAAATTGAATACCGCAGGAGTTCCGACGAAAGCTCCGTTTAGTGGCGCCAGCGGTCCAGGGCAACCTCCCAGAACGCCAAGCACGGAAGGTTGGATGACATTCAACGAGCAGAATCCTGCTTTTGAAGTGCTGGTTTGTGGCACGGCGACGGTGACGGGACTCGTGAAGCCGAGGCCGGCGGCATCGGCGTTGCGAAGATTTGTCGTCAGCAGCACGGGATCGGTGGAGTTCACGTCGACGGGCTTATTCAAGTGCAGGCCGTGGGTGTACTGATAGCCGGCGCTGATGGTCCATGAACCGCCGAGTTGCCGCTCAACGGTGAGATTGCCTTGCTCCGCGTAACCGTACACAAAATTTTTCGACACCGGCAGGGTGAAGGGAAGAATTGGCAAAGGAAAACCGGCCGTCAAATAATTCTGATTGGCAAATAGCGATTGCGAAGTCTCGGCAACGAAGCGCTGCTGATTCGGTAGATACAGCATGCTGGGCAAAGCATTCAGCACGCCTTGAAAAATGGAGGAGCCGTTGAGATTCGTCGGGCTGTCCGTGCCCGGCCCGCCGGATGTGGCGCAGTCCGGGGTCACCAGACCGCATGCAGACGGCGCACCGCCAGCGGAGATGAGTTGCACGGAGCGGCCGCCGTCGGCGGTGCTTGCATCGAATGCCACCGCGAGCAGCGGGTGATCATAAAACAATCCGAATCCCGCGCGCACAACGGTCTTGCCGTTGCCTGCGGGATCCCAGGCCAATCCGAATCGCGGCGCGACATTGTTGGTGTCGCGCGGAATGCCTTCCACCACCCCAAGCGCTTTTTCAGCGGCCGCATTAACAGCGGTGGCGGGAGCGAACAGCGGCGAAATTTCAATGTCGTAGCGCACGCCGTAATTCAGCGTAAGCTGGCGATTGATGCGCCAGCTATCCTGCGCGAAAAATCCGAACGGCAAATTATCAAACGGCTGATTGGACTGTCCAATGCCTTGAATGTAGGTCGTAGGAATGCCGAGTCCGTAGGATTGCAGACCGGTGGTACCCGGAAGAAAAACGGTGTTGCCGGGACCGAGAGTCACGGAGTCTGGAATGCCGAAAGTGGACGCCGCGAGTCCGCCAAAGTTGGCCAGTCCGCCGAAATCCAGTTCGAAAATTTGTTGTTTTGCGGAGCGCAATTGCACCAGGTTGGCATCAATACCCAACTTGAACGTGTGTTTCCCGCGAACGATGCTGACGTTGTCTGAAAATTGATAGCGTTTCTCGATGCGGTCGACTGTGGAATACGGCTCGCGGCCGAAATACGCGTAGCCGGGAATGTTCACCGCGATCTGGTCGCCGCCGGGAAACGGCGAGAAACCAAAATGCAAACCGCGGCGCGCAAATTGAAATCGGAACTCGTTGAAAGCGGTATCGCTGGTTATGGTGTCGTGCTGGAACGTGATGGAGACGTCGCGAGAATGCTGCGAGCCAGTGCGGGAGCCGGCGTTCTGGCCGAAGACCTGATTCTGCGCGGTGGTTTGCAGCCCGGTAACCTGCGAGGGAGAAAAACCGAAGCGCAGAAGCGAAGTGTTGCGGGCGTCCCAGTGATGATCGAACCGCGCGGAGAACAGACTGGTCTTCTCCATGACGGGATAGTTTCCGCGCAAGGTGTTCAGAGCTACGAACGACGCGGGTAACGGCGCCACGCCCACGCCCGCCGCCGAACAGTTGACGGCGTTGACCATTTGACCGGCGGGACAATCGACAGGGACAGGGAATTGCGCGCCGGGCCCCGGATGAAGAAAACCTCTCGTAGAACCGGCAGCCACCGCGCCGAAATCAACGCGATTCAGCGCAACGCTGGAGGCCGAGCCGAAGAGCACCGCATACTTGGCGGCAAGATTCTGCAGCGCGGGATTGCCGGTGGCCAGCAGCGTATTGACCGCGGACCCTTGCGCCGGGGTCAGCTCCAGCGGCGCGGGGAAAAATGGAAAGCTGAAAGATTGCAGGCCAAAATTCCCGTTGCCGATACTGGAGAAGCCGGTTTCTTCGCGCTGCGTGTATTCGTAGGAGAGAAAGAAAAAAGTTTTGTCGCGCTTGATGGGGCCGCCGAGAGTGAAGCCGGACTGCACGCGCGTATACGGCTGCTTGACGGGCGTAAGAACCCCAGTCGCGGGATCGATTTCTCCGGAGAATGCGTTGCGCGCCTGGAAAGACTTGTTGCGCAGGTAGCCGAACAGATCGCCGTGCACATCGTTGGCACCGCCCTTGGTTACGATGTTGATCACGCCGCCGGTCGCGCGGCCATATTCCGCGTTGTAGTTGCTGAGGACGATCTGGAATTCCTGCACCCCTTCCTGCGAAACCGTGGAGCGAATACCGTTGACGGAATTATCGACCGCGTCGGCGCCGTCAATGCTGACCATGTTGGATCTTGCGCGCTGGCCACCGATATTGAGGCCGCTGGTGGGTGCCGGACCGATGGCGGGAGAAGAATCGCGCGTGACTTGCGAATTTGTGAGGGTGAAGTTGATGTAGTTACGGCCGTTAATAGGCAGATTGTTGATCTGGCGCTGCTCGATGGTTTGTGACACTTCGGTCTTCGAAGTTTCGATGACTGCCGTTTCGGAACTGACCGTGATGCTCTGCTGCATGCCTGCTAGTGCGAGCGGAATATTTAAGGTAGCGTCCTCGCCGACGGTCACGATTACCTTTTCATCGGTGAAGATCGCGAAGTGCGCGCCGCCATCGGCGCTAATTTTGTAAACGCCCGGAGGTAGCCCGACGAGGCTGTAGTGCCCAGTCTCATCCGTGCGGGTGGAGCGCTCGGCGTCGGTGGCGGTGTTGACCGCGGTGATTGTCGCGGAATTGACCGCGAGTCCCTGCTGATCGGTCACTCTCCCCGAGAGGATCGCGGTATTCACTTGCGCTTCGCCGATTGCCGCGCAGAAAAATACCAGCACTAGCGACACTATCAACGCAAACACACTCTGCCTGCGATCCATATTGCCTCCGATGGTATTCACCCGAACGTCCGCTACCCCTAGCGCCGGCGGGATGGGCCCGCCAGTCACAACGACAACCGGATGA
>CAXMLS010000564.1:0-2104 GCA_964194235.1 uncultured bacterium
GGTTCCCACCGGCACACGCGGTTTGGGGGCGCCCGCCTGGGCTTCCGCAGCGAGCACTAAAGCATCAAGGCCCTGTCGTAGCCAGCGCAGATTCAGCCAGGCTAGAATCGCGCCAATCATAAGCCCGCTGGCCCACATCAGATTGTGCAGGAGCGCGGCGGCAGCACCAGCCAAGGCGCCAACCAGCAGCGTTAACCACGCGATACGCTGCTCGGTTCGAGCTCCAAGAGCGAGGCTAGCTGCCGGAGTTGCCATCGCCGTTTGCCGGCAGGCGCCGGAGAATATCGCGGACGCCTCCGAAAAATCCCAACGCGCCGAATACCAGCATCAGGAATGGTTTGGTGTGCAACCAGCGATCCAGGAAGTATCCGAGCACGCCCCCGAGAAGCACGGCTCCGACGAGCACGAACGGCAATTCCATGGCGGTGGCGAATTGGTTGGAGAAAGCGTTGGCTTTCCGCGGGGCCGGCGAGGCCGGTTGATCGTTCGTAGGTTTATTGTCCAAAGGCATAGCGTGCCAATCGTGTGAACGGCTCAGAATACAATCCCGCCGCGAGGGATACAAATAAACAGGCTCCCAACATTGCGGCCAATGCGCTGTCGAGGGTCAGCGGCTGCGATTGGCTTCCCGCTCCGCGCCAGGCGGGCGCGATCACCCGCAAATAGCAATAGGCCAGCGGCAACGCTGCGAGTGCGGCAAACCAGGCCAGGGCGGGATGTCCGGTCTCCACTAGTGCACGGACGATGTAATACTTGCCCAAAAATCCCGCGGTGGGCGGAACTCCTGCCAGCGACAGCATAAAGATAGTCAGTAAAATAGCGGCAGTAGGGCTGCGTTTAAACAAGTTCTTGAGATCACTCATCTGTTCACCGGAATCGGCCTGGCACCGAAGAACAATCACAACCGCAAACGCGCCGGTAATCGCGAATAAATAGGTGAGCAGGTAGTAGGCGATGCCGGTTAGTGCGTGTTCATTCGCGGCGACGAGACCCAACGACAAGTAGCCGGCCTGCGCGATGGAAGCGTACGCGAGCGTTTGTTCTATATTCTTCGCGCGAAACGCGGCAACGTTTCCCCAAACGAGCGCGCCACAAGACACAGCGGCCCCGACGTACCCCCACCCATCCTGAGAATCGGCAAAACTTGTGAGCGACAAGCGCAACAGCAGAGCAATTGTCGCGGTCAAAAACGCACTGCCGAGATAGAGGCGCAACGCGATCGCAGGGTCACCGCTGATCGCGTCAGACCGGCGATGAGAGGATGACAGCGTGCCCAATTTAAAAATCAGCGCCACGCAAATTAACGCGAAAGCAGTCACTGGGAGCGCCTGAAGTATGAAGGGATGCCAATGAACGGCTTCCGGCAGGCGAGCCTGCAAAAGCTGATGCATCTGCGCTCCCCGCTCACCGGACTGGCGACTGAGTGCGATCACTTTTACTAAGTTGGCGCGGTTGCCAAGCATCGAACCAATCTGGCTCAGGTTCGTTGTTCCAGTGACGCCATAGAGCAATGAAAAGCCATAAGCCAAAATCGCGGAGCCTAGTGCGGTGCCCAACACGTAGTTGACCGAAGCGGGGTTCGGTTGCGGATGCCGTTCGTCCGCGACGGAAAGCGTGCTAAGGAAATAACAACTTAGCGCCACAACTTCCAGGGCTAGAAATATCACAAGCAAATCGATTCCCGACACCATCAGCATCATGCCAATGCAGGCGCAAAGAAGAAGAGCGTAGTATCGACCTTGATGCTCGCCAGCGATTTGGGGATATTTCATCGAAAGCAAAATCAACATGGCGGTGGCAGCGAGCAAAAGCGCGGCGAAGAAAAGGGAGAACGAATCCGCGATGACGGTTTCGTGAAAGCCGGTCAGGATAATCTGTGAGCGTAGCAGCCAGAGTGTGAGCCCGCTGAACATGGTTCCCGCCAAAGCCAGCGCGGGATTCCAATATTTATCTTTCCCCGCGAACCAGAGATCGATGACCAGTATTCCAATCACGAATAGGAGCAATTCCATTTCCGGAAGCAGGACGGCGCCGTCACGGTGCATGTAAGCGCGGATAGTATTCAGAATCTGCGTCGGCATAAGGATGGTTGCGTTAGCGGCTC
>CAXMLS010000565.1:0-1513 GCA_964194235.1 uncultured bacterium
CCTTTTCTCTTATCCAATCAAGGTTCGCCCTTGGTGTACGAACCTGGGTCTTGGGTTTTCCAAAATCCGCGCATCGTTGCTCCTCAGCCACACCGTTGCTAGCATATTCCCACCATGCCCGTCACGCCTCTCCCCACTAATCTTCTCCGCGCCCTGAAACCAATGCTGCCCCAAATGATCTCCACGCTAAGGTCATTCGTACTCGCGGAATCTCCCAGTCTGGAAAAATCCTCCGCCGACACTTGTTGCGAGACAATCGCCGCCGCCTGGTGCAAACGCGGCCTGCAAGTGGAACGCATCGCCCAGAAACATCGCGGCGATCATCTGCGCATCTCCACGCCAACTCTCAAAAACCGCGCCAACACCCAGCTTCTCGTCCTCGGTCATTACGACACCGTGTATGCCACCGGAACGCTGAAGCAAATGCCCTTCCGCGTAGCCCGCGGAAAAATCTTCGGCCCCGGCACGTTCGATATGAAAGCCGGCATCGTTCAGGCGCTTTTCGCGTACGACGCACTCCTCCAAATAAACGCTCCGCTCCACAAGCGCATCGTCTTTCTGTGGACTTCCGACGAAGAGATCGGCAGCGATTCCTCCCGAAAACTGATCGAAACGGAAGCGCGCCGTAGCGACGCCGTTTTTGTCATGGAACCCGCGCTCGGTCCGCACGGCTTGCTAAAAACGCAGCGCAAAGGGGTTGGCGAAGCTGAACTCATTGTTCACGGCCGCGCCTCTCACGCCGGACTTGCCCCTGAAGAAGGTATCAATGCCGTTCATGAGCTCTGCTATCAGATTGAACGAATCGTGCGTTGGAATGACCCGCGGCGCGGGATCTCCGTCAACGCCGACATCATCGAAGGCGGCACGCGCACAAACGTCATCGCCGAACGCGCCCGAGCCGTTCTGGACCTTCGCGCCTTGTACATTGCAGACATGCGCCGCGTCGAGCGCCAGCTCCACGCCCTTCGCCCCCACCACCCCGGCGCGCGTCTCGAAATTCGCGGCGGATTTTCTCGCTCACCACTGGAACGCAAAATGAGCGCGGCGTTATTTACACGCGCAAAATCACTCGCGGATCAAATTGGTCTCCAGCTTGGTGAATGTGTCGCCGGCGGCGGCTCCGACGGCAATCTTACCGCCGCACTCGGCGTCCCCACGCTGGACGGCCTGGGTGCCGTAGGTGACGGGGCCCACTCTCTCCACGAACACGTAGCAGCCAGCACCATGCCCCCTCGCGCCGCCCTGCTCGCATCACTCCTGACTTCGCACCCGTAGAAGGAACTCATGGAAGAGCATTCATCAACGTTGCTTTAAACATCGCTCCCTATCCTCAACTCACTCCAAAAGCGCAAACCTTTCATCCCAGCCGAACTTACTCCCTTTTGCATTTCTCCCCGGTTTCTCTATACCTCGCTCATCCATTACCAGCGACCAAAGGGCCCAAACCTGTCATTCCGACCGAAGCAAGCCGACCCTTCTCTTCAACTTCGCTATGCTTGCCCGCCGTGGCGGG
>CAXMLS010000566.1:0-2070 GCA_964194235.1 uncultured bacterium
GATGTGTATAAGAGACAGCAAATAGACAGTACTGCGATTCAAATGCGCGATGACTTGAGAAGGATGAGCAGCTTCGGCTTCTTTTTTGGCGTCGGGCCGCGCGATCAGATCGGGCGGAATCACCAAACGAAGCGCTTCGGGCCGGATACCCGGGCGATTGGCGACGATGAAATCGCACAAGCCTAGCAAGGTCTCATATTCCTTCCACATGGGAATATCCAGAAAAGCATCCGCGCCGATAATAAAAAATACGCGGTCGCCCAAGCCGTTGTAAGCGTGGCGGAAATAGCGAACGGTATCCACGGAGTAATGCAATTGTGTGCCGCTGAAGTCTTCACCGGCTTCAGCCAGCGAAGGAACGAAATGCGGATGCTCGGTGCAGGCCAACGACACCATGGCGAAACGATGCGGAAAGGGAGCAAGGTGCTGTTTGAGTTTATGCGGCGGACGGCTGGCCGCAATAAAATGGATCTCGTCGAAATTGAATCGCCGGTCTGCAGCTCGCGCAATCGATAAATGGCCATTATGAATAGGATCGAATGATCCGCCGAAGATGGCAACGCGACGAGGATGGTGCTTCGCGGCGGTGCGGTGCGCTTGCGCTATGGTCAATGCTTCTCCGGAGGTGGAATTGCGAGCCTGCTCGCATCCGATGTGTCTAAAGCAATTCTCTCATGAATCTTTGTGGCCGCTTTATCAAGGATAGCTGTGTATCAACCTCTCGGATCGTCCGGCGAACTGGCTGGTACCGAGTCATCTTCTACTAACTCTGTATCGGACGGCAAAAGTGTTGATGACTCAGCAGGGTCTGGTAATGCGCGCGGAATTTTATCCAAAGCATCGGCGATTGAACGGACAAGATCCTTTACGCCTTCACCGGTAGCTGCCGAAATCGCGTGAAACTCCAGCTTGTTCTGCGTACAGAAATCGCGTAGCTCATCCAGTCGCGTGCGATCGGTTGTGGCGTCAAGTTTTGTGGCCACCACGATCAATGGCTTTGCCGTGAGCGTTTCGCTGAAGGCGCTTAGTTCGCCGGAAATAACTTCATAGGAGTGGACGGGGTCATCCACGTTAGCGTCACTGGTATCGATCAGGTGAACAAGTAGTCTGGTGCGTTCCACGTGTCGCAGGAAGCGCATGCCGAGGCCCGCACCCTCATGCGCACCTTCAATCAGGCCGGGAAGATCGGCGACCACGAATGTGCGCCCGAGTTCCGTGCCGTGCGTCCCAGTTCCGCCATCGGCGTTGACCACGCCAAGGTTGGGCTCGAGCGTTGTGAATGGATAGTTGGCGATTTTTGGGCGCGCCGCGGAAATTACCGAAATCAGCGTGGACTTGCCCGCGTTCGGAAATCCCACTAAGCCTACGTCAGCGAGTAATTTCAACTCTAAACGTAGGTGGCGTTCTTCGCCCGGATGGCCTTCCTCGTGTTCGCGCGGAGCCTGGTGCCAAGGCTTGGCAAAATGCTGGTTCCCGCGGCCACCATGACCGCCGTGCGCGACAAGCACACGCTGACCGGGTGTCGCCAGATCCGCGATGGTCTCTCCGGTTTGCTCATCAAAAACAACTGTGCCAACAGGTACCTGCAAGATCATGTCTCCGCCGGAGTGCCCGGTGCAGTTGGAGCCTTCGCCGTGACGTCCCCGGTCCGCTTTGAATTCACGGTTGTAACGGTAGCGAAGCAAAGTGTTGTCGTTGATATTCGCTTCCAGCGAAATGCTTCCGCCATTGCCGCCATCGCCGCCGGACGGTCCACCACGGGGAACGTATTTTTCCCTGCGGAACGCTACGCAGCCGTCGCCGCCGTCGCCTGCTTTTACGAAAATTTTTGCTTCATCGGCAAACATCAAAAATCCTTTTCACGGAACGCTTCATGCAAAAAAACAAAGCGGCCCCGGCTAACCGGGACCGCAAAAATTCGCAGACCGAAGTCCGCACTATCCACTGCCTTCAACTCGCGGGAGATTCCGCTCGATCGGCGGGTTGCACGCTGATGAACCGCCCGTGACGACCCTTGTCCTTGAATTCCACAATGCCGGTCACCAGCGCGAACAGCGTGTCGTCCTTACC
>CAXMLS010000567.1:0-1997 GCA_964194235.1 uncultured bacterium
CCCGCCGGTAACCACCAGTTTTCCCGACAGGTCGCCGCCGAAATGCATCTTCGCCGCCGACGCAAACGTTTCGTACGTCCCCTGCAAAATTCCTTGCGATCCGATATAAATCCAGCTGCCCGCGGTCATCTGGCCGTACATCATCAGCCCGGCGCGATCCAATTCGTTGAATCGATCCCAATTGTTCCAGTGTCCTACCAGGTTGGAATTGCACAGCAATACGCGCGGCGCATATTCGTGCGTGCGAAATATCGCCACCGGCTTTCCCGATTGCACCAGCAGCGTTTCATCGTTCGCCAGCTCTTTTAGCGACCGCACGATGGCGTGAAAGCATTCCCAGTTCCGCGCCGCTTTTCCCGTGCCGCCGTAAACAACCAGGTCTTCCGGTTTCTCCGCGACCTCCGGATCCAGATTATTCATGAGCATGCGCAGCGCAGCTTCCTGCTGCCAGCCCTTGCACGAAAGCGTCGTTCCGCGCGGCGCTCTGAACGGACCTTTATCAGTGGAGGCCAAAACGGGGGGTTCCGAAGAAAGTGAGGTCATCAAATTACCCAGCGCACATACTATCGCAGCGTGCCAGCATTTGCACTGCGCGCTCCATTACTCCTCGTGCCCGAGCATATCCGCACCGTTAAGCCACCGGTCGCACCGGTTATTAAGTAGAGCGCAAACATCCCCGTTGCTCAATTGCGCTCTCCTACCGCCTGGAGTAGAGTCGAGAAATTCCCATGAATCACGGCACTCTTCCTTCCCGATTCCTGAACGCCATCGACCAGTTGCCGAACTCGCGTGCCCAGATGTATCGCGTGGGGAACCGTTGGGTATCCATATCGTCAGCGGAGTTTCTTCGCCGTGTCGCGGGTCTCTCCACGGCGCTCGTTGAACTTGGCGTAAAAACGGGCGATCGCGTCGGCATTTTCTGCCCCAATCGTCCCGAATGGCACACCGCTGATTTCGCCATCACCGGAGCGGGTGGCGTCACCGTTCCGGTGTACTTCAATGAATCGCCGCAACGCATGGCGTACATCCTGAATCATTCCGCCGCAAAAGTTATCTTCGTCTCTGGTATCGCGCAATTGGGAAAATTGCTCGCTTGCCGCCCGGAACTCACCGCGCTCGAACACATCATCGCCGCGGACGCCGGCTCCGCTCTGCCCCCGGAGTGCCTTTCTTACGAAACGCTCATCGCTGGCGCTGCTGCACCGGACATTTCCGCGTATCGCCTTCGTACCGCCCACGTCTTGCCGTCCCAGCTCTCCTCGCTCATCTACACCTCGGGCACTACTGGCGAGCCCAAGGGCGTGATGTTGACGCACACAAATTTTTGTTCCAACGTCACCGACACGCACCTCGATCTTCGTTTTGATTCGCAGACCGATCTCGCGCTTTCTTTTCTTCCGCTCGCGCATGTCTACGGCCGGATGATCGACTACTTATTTCTTTTTCATGGCGTCACCGTGGCCTATGTCGAGGCTGTCGAGTTGGTCTCTCAAGCCATGCAGGATCTCCGTCCCACCGTCATGGCTGCCGTCCCCCGCGTGTTTGAAAAAATGTATACGCGCATCATTGAGCAGGGAACTAAAACCACCGGCGCGAAACGCAAGCTCTTCGATTGGGCCATGAAGATCGCAAATCAGTCGGCCAAGTGGCGCTGCAATGGAAAACCTGTGCCTTTCAGCATCAGGGCGCAATGGGCCATCGCCAACCGCCTGGTGTATTCCAAGATCAGGGCGGGAACTGGCGGCCGCTTGCATTTGGTCTTTTCCGGCGGCGCGCCGCTTGCCAAAGCTCTCACCGAATTTTTCTGGACTGTCGGTATCCCTATCTATCAGGGCTATGGCTTGACGGAAACCTCACCCGTGCTCAGTTCCAATTACCCGCACAATCGTGCAGGAAGCTCCGGCAAGGCTATTTCCAACGTAGAACTTCGCATCGCAGACGACGGCGAAATTCTGGCGCGCGGTCCCTGCGTGATGCAGGGCCTGTCTCTTATACAC
>CAXMLS010000568.1:0-5448 GCA_964194235.1 uncultured bacterium
GAGATGTGTATAAGAGACAGTACTAAGACCAAGGTCATCCATTTCTTCGGGAGCTGAGGCGGGTAGGTACGTTTCCCATTAAGTAGGTAGGGTGAAATAGCTTGCCATTGCATACAGCCTTCTTATCTGCCTCTGTTCCCCACAAGGCTAGGTCTTGGAGAGAGTAGGACTACAGCTTCTCTCGAAAAATGGGCCCACTGATCCGTTTTTGTCAACACTTGATTGGTTCCATCAATTTCAGCTTCTGCGAATCCCGATAGCTCACGATCTTGTGGAAGGGCTGCTCTTTGACACTCAGAACGGCAGCTGCTCAGCCCGAGCAGCTTTTATAATACTGCATAAGAGAAAAAAAGACTTGACAAGAATGCTGAAACTGATAGCATTCCTGCAAATTCAGAGCTAAAGATAAATTGACATTCTGAAATTGGGGATTTTTCCGGTCGTTTGGCCTTGGCAAGTCAATATCGCCGGAGCTGAGAAGGCACGGCTGTTCATTGGATTGAACGCAAACGCGCTCCTCGCGACCGGGAGCTATGAGGTGTGAAGTAAAGTTGAACTGCAATTCCGGCTTAGGTGCGGCAGGGAATAAGAGGACTAAGAAAATGAGAAGAATGTGGAGATCCTGCTTACTGATCGGTTGTGCAGTCATAATGTCATCGTCCGCTTTGTTGGCGGATGTCACGGGGTCTATCCTCGGCACAGTCACGGACCCTTCGTCGGCAACCATTCAAGGTGCTCGAATTATTGCGACTAACTTGGATACGAACCTGGTCACGGAAACAAAAACCGACAGTGTCGGGCAGTACCGGATCCTGTCACTTCCTGTTGGACGATATAGTGTGCAGGCCGATTACTCCGGCTTTCAAACATTTGTCGAGACCGGGATCGTTGTTACGGTTAATGAGCAGCGTCGCGTGGACATCGTCCTAAAGGTCGGCGCCACCAAGCAGGAAGTGATCAGTGTGAATGCCAGCGCGGTTCAGGTCGAAACCACCAACACGCAATTGGGTGACGTGGTTGATGAGAAGAAGATACTCGGTCTGCCGCTCCTTGGCCGGAGCTACATCGATCTGCTGGGATTGCAGCCCGGCGTGGCACCCGCCTCGTCGCCTGGGAACACGAGCAACCAAGGCCGAGGATCCGTTTCCGTGAACGGTCAAAGGGAGCAAGGCAACGGCTTCCTGCTGAACGGCAGCGACGTGTCGGGCGGTGCGAATTTCGAAGCGGGAGTCGAACCGAATTTGGACTCGATACGAGAGTTTCGGTTGATCACCAACAGCTTCGACGCCGAATACGGACGATTCAGCGGCGCTGTTTTGAATACGATTACCAAGAGCGGCACTAACTCCATCCACGGCACAGTGTTCGAATTCTTTCGGAATGATGCCCTGGACGCCAGGGGCTTCTTTGATACCGGCAAGGGGGCCCTGAAAAAGAACCAGTACGGGTACGCCGTGGGCGGGCGCGCCATCAAGGACAAGTTGTTCTGGTTCACGGATTATCAAGGCGATAGGACGGTGAACGGCGGAACGGCCAGCCAGGTCCAAGTGCTTTCAGACGCCGAACGTATGGGTAATGTTGGTGTTGCGAACCTGACAGGTACAGTAACAGGGGCTAATTGGGCTCAGGTCTTGTCGCAACGCCTGGGGTACACGGTGAACAACGGGGAAGCGTACTCCGCCGTGTTTCCGAACGGGATCATTCCGACCAGTGCTTTCTCGCCAGCAACCAAGGGCACGATCGGATTTATCCCAAGCCCGAATGTGGGAAGTAATATTTTCGCCTCGGCCGCTGCGTCGATCGTCTCCATTGACCATAGGGCTGGACAACGCGTGGATTTTGTGAACAAGTTGACCGGAAACTGGTCGGGCTATTACTACATTAACGATTTCAGTTCATTCGACCCTTTCGGAGGCGGAGCCAACAGCTTTCCGACGGGCTTCGGATCTGAGGCCCGAAACAGGAACCAGTTGGCCACTCTCAGTAATACGCACATTTTCAGCCCGACAGCGGTCAACGATTTTCATTTGAGCTATACCCGCCTCGTCGTGCGATCCACTCCGAGCGGCGGCGTCGCTCCGAGTTTGGCAAGCCTGGGCTTTGTGACCGGGGCCGGTACTCTGGGCATCAATAATGCCGGGCCGGCGGGCTATAAGGCAGTGCCCAGCATTAGTCTGAGCAATTTCAGTTTCGGCGATCCGGGCACCAACAACGCGATTCAGAATACGTATCAAATAGGGGACACCTTCTCCAAAGTGAAGGGTCGCCATACGATTAGGCTCGGCGGAGAATACCGTTACTACCAACTCAACAATCGCAACGGCGGCGGCTTCGTTGGAGGTTTCGGTTTCGACGGCGGTGAAACCGGTTACGATGTGGCCGATTATTTGCTTGGTGCACCGACAAACTATTCGCAGTCCAGCGTGCAAGTTCTCGATGGCCGCAGCCGGTACGGCGGGGCCTTCGCACAGGATTCGATCCGGATCAGTTCCAACCTGACTCTGAACTTAGGATTGCGCTGGGAATTCAGCACACCGTGGTATGACACCCAGAACAAGATTCAAACTCTCGTTCCGGGCGAGCAGTCGGTCCAGTATCCAACGGCCCCGAAAGGTCTAGTGTACCCCGGCGACCCCGGCGTGCCAAACACGCTGGCGCCAGCCAGATACAACAACTTTGCCCCCCGCTTTGGGATCGCCTATTCCCCGAGCACTTCTGAGGGATTTCTGGGAAAGCTCTTTGGCGGACCAGGCAAGACCAGTATCCGAATTGGTTCAGGTATCTTCTACAACGCCATTCAAGACCGGACGCTGTATGATATTATCGGAGGCTTCCCCTTCAGCGATTTCTATCTATCGCCGGCACCCCCTCTATTCGAGGAGCCTTTCAGAACCAGGTCCACCGGAGGATCTAACGGGCAGCTATTCCCCTTCGTGCCCCCCGCGCCCGGAAGTTCTGCAGCCAGGAACTTCGATTTTACTCCTTTCCTGCCTCTGGTAAGCATCTTTGGGTATGACATTCACAACAAGCTCCCTTATGCGGTGCACTACAACATGACGATCCAGCGCCAGCTCAGTGACTCGATGGTGTTCAGTGTTGGTTACGTGGGAACCGTGGGGCGCCACCTGCTCGCAATCGAGGAAGCCAACCCGGGGGACCCCGCCCTCTGTCTGAGTCTACGGGGATCCGGGGTAAAAGCGGGCACCCTCGAGTGCGGCCGCTTCCGGGAAGATCTAACTTTTACGCGTCCGGACGGCAGCCAGGTCATCGGAACTCGCGGTCCTTTTGGCTCGGCAAACTTTGGGACTCTCTTCTACCAAGGCCAGTGGGCCAATTCAAACTACAACTCGCTTCAGGCAAGCTTGGAAAGGCGCGCGGGCAATTCCGCTTTCCTGTTCGGGTACACGTGGTCCAAGTCGATCGATAACTCTTCGTTCTACAACAACCGAATAAACTACGAGAATCCCGCGCGGAGCCGGGCGATTTCCAACTTTGACGTCGCTCACAATTTCATCGGGAGCTACACCTACACAATACCCTTCGAGAAGGCCCTCCCCAGCTTTCCTAAGCGTCTTGTAAGAGGCTGGGAGATCGCTGGCATCACGCGATTTTCCACCGGATTCCCGGTTACCATTTTGGGCGCGTTCGATCAGTCGCTGCGCGGCACATCGTCGTTAGACACGGTAAATTTCACCGGCTCTGTCCAGTACGCCGGCGACCCGCGCAACAGCGTCGATCATCGCTTTTTCACCAGTCAAGGTTTCAGTTTGCCGGCGCTGGGAAGCTTCGGCACGGCTCCCCTTCGCTTCTTCCACGGTCCGGGAATTAATAACTGGAACCTTGGGCTGCACAAAGACACGACGATCCGGGAGGGCTTGACTCTGCAGATCCGGGCCGAGTTTTTCAACGCCTTCAACCACGCCCAGTTTAGCAATCCAAGAGGGATTCTCCAATTTAGTAGTTCGTTTGGGACAATCAATTCTATACGACCTCAATCTCAGCGTATAGGTCAGATCGCCGCGAAGTTTATCTTCTGAGTGATTCGCGAACAGGATTCACAATTCCCTGGCGTTCGTTTCTGGCGGGCAGCGCGGCGGCGGCGTTTGTCGCCGCGCAAGGTTTCACCGCCCGACCGGGGCTCTCGCATGCGGCTGTCCAATCCGGAGAGGTCCATGCACAGGGAATATGGTCGATTAGGTATCAACGACTGCCTCTTTTGGGGATAACGCTGGCTCCTTCGCTCTCTCGGTCTCTGCGAAACAAGCACCGCTGCATGGTCGCCTGCGTCAATTGCCTTAAGCTCCGCCAGGCTTCAATTTCCTGTGGCCTTTGCTATAACATCGGGTACTGAATAGATGTCTACCGATCGGCGAACAATCCTCAAAGGCTTGGTAGCGGGAGCTCTCACGGCTGGTGTGCCAGCCGGCGCGGAGAAAGCTGCAGAAGCGCCGGAATCGTATAGGAGCTTCAAAGTCTGGGATGTGCACAGCCATCTTGAATCTCTGCCGGGCGACACTCCCGAAGAGCGCATGGAGATTTTAATTCGGCACATGGACCGATTGGGCGTCGAGCGGCTCATCCTCTCCCAGGGATTTGGCGAGCATATGCCCTATCCAACTCCTGAGCAGGTGCGCCAGGAGAATGACCGAGTGATGCGGGCGGTGAAGCATTTTCCTGGCCGGGCCTACGGGTCGGTGTATTTGAATCCGCGGAATATTGATTTCAGTCTTCAGGAGTTTGATCGCTGCGTCCGGGATGGACCGATGGTGAGCATCGGAGAATTGGAAACGGATGTAAGGTGTAATTCCTCCGCACTCGACCCGATTGTTGACCGGGCGATTTCCATGAAAGTGCCGATACTCCAACACACCTGGATAAGGGCAGGTGGTAATGAACCTGACGAATCGACTCCCTACGACTTGGGAGAACTCGCCAAGCGCCACCCGCAAGCGCAGTTCATCTGCGGGCACACTGGCGGCAACTGGGAACTCAGCATTCGGGCAATTCGTGATTCGAAGAATGTGTGTGCCGAAATTGCCGGATCCGATCCGACATCCGGGTTCACGGAAATGGCGGTTCGCGAGCTTGGAGCGGAACGCGTGGTTTACGGCAGCGATGTCGGAGGCAGGAGTTTCGCGTCGCAAATGGCTAAAGTTATCGGCGCCGAGATCCCTGACACAGCGAAAGAGTTGATTCTCGGCGGGAACTTGCGGCGCTTGTTGAAGCCGGTCCTGGAAGCGAAAGGCCTGGACCCGTGATCGACACGAACGTGCACCTGTTTCGCTGGCCTTTCCGGCGCGTTGTCGGGGACGAGCCCGGAGAGCTGGTTATGCGCCTTCGCAAAAAGGGTGTGACGCAGGCTTGGGCCGGTAGTTTCGAAGCTTTGCTGTGCCGGGATGTAACCGGCGTGAACGCAAGGCTGGCTGCCGCCTGCCGCGACTATGGCTC
>CAXMLS010000569.1:0-6649 GCA_964194235.1 uncultured bacterium
CGTCCAGAATTCCCATCGTTGTGGCAGGAAGTGTTCCGTTGAGCAAGCGCGCGTTTATTGCAAGGGCGGTTCCGTCGTTCGGCGGCACGAACCACGCGAAGATCACTCCGGCGAGGAACCCGGGACCATTCACGGCGTCGGGCAGAATGCGAACGCGCAGATCGGTGATGGCCAGAATCACGATGATGCAAACAAACAAGAGCCACTTAAAAGTTTCCGGGGTCAGGCCAAAGCTGAGATAGCAGGACACGAAGAGAATTCCGGTGGCCAATTCTATCAGCGGGTACATCGGCGAGATCGGCAGGCCGCAGGCGCGGCATTTTCCGCGCAGCCACAACCATCCAAGCACCGGCACGTTATCGTACGGCTTGATGGGCTTCATGCAGCGTGGACAGCGCGAGCCGGGCGAAACAATGGAAACGCCTTCTGGAATGCGTGCAATGCACACATTCAGAAAGCTGCCAATCACAATTCCGAACAGAAAAAAGAAGAAGAGGACCACTAACTGACTTTGCCATACTCGCAGGGTGGCCTCAAGAAAGGGGCCGCGGAGCGTGTCGGATGGCTAACATCTGTTGCGCCTCGCACAGGTGCACGGATTCGCGAGTCTGAAAACTTTTATGCGCGCCCTGGTTTGCGCAGCTTGTGCGGCGTCGTTATAGTTGATTTCAGACGTTATGCGCTGGTTTGAACGCAGAATTCGCCGCTATGAACACCGCCGCTGGACCACGGACGATAATCGCCGGGTGCAGCCGTTTGAATGGGGGCTGGAGCATATCGGGGGCGACGCTGGGGAAACTAATCCGGGCGAATACGTTCGGCAATACGCGCAGCATGCCATCGACACCAGCCATGAATGGTTCGCGACTACGCCACCGCCCGAATTTCGCGTCGACAATGAAAATGTTTTGACGTTTCCGAGCGCGATAAAATCCGCGTGGCCGGAGAATAATATTGTTTACGGGCAACTGTTCCCGGGGAAAAAAACTGGCGCGGCAGTGCTCGTTTTGCCGAACTGGAATGCCAAGTGGCATGGGCAGCGAGGCCTGTGCGAGTGGATTCAGCGACTGGGCATCACCGCTCTGAAGATGAGCATGCCGTACCACGATCGGCGGATGGCGGCTGGTCATGAACGCGCCGATCAGATCTGCGGACCGAATATTGGACTAACGCTGCAAGCGAATCGCCAGGCGGTACAAGACGCGCGGCGTTGTCTGCGATGGCTCGAACAGCAAGGCCACACGAGGCTGGGAATACTCGGCACCAGCATTGGCTCGTCGGTCGGCTACATTACATTGATGCACGATGAAGCGGTGCGCGCCGGAGGATTTCTTCACATCTCTACTTATTTCGCGGATGTCGTCAGCCAGGGCATGACGACGAATCACGTGTGGGAAAGTTTGCGGCACCACGTCACCGTCGACGAGTTGCGGGATTATTGGGCGCCGATCAGTCCGATGCCGTATGTGGAACGCAGCCTGGGCGCGGACCGGAATTGTTTTATGGTTTATGGCAAATACGATCCCACGATGTTGCCGGAGCTGACGAAGCAGATGCTGGATTCGCTGCGGCGGTACGGATCGAATCCGCGAGTGCTGGAGCTGGCGTGCGGACATTACTCGCTGGAGTTGCGCCCGTTCAGCTATATCGCGGGGTACCGCATGCTGTCGTTTTTGCGACGGGCGCTGGCGTGATTAAATTTTACGAGTTGAGGAGACGATGATGGAAAACACTGCGCCGCAAATGGAACAGTTGAAGCAACGCATGAAAGCCGCGTGGATGGCGGGGGATTTTGGACAGGTCGCGAAACACAACGAAGGTGAAGCGGAAAAGTTTGTTGAGCGATTGAAAATTGCCGCCGGTTCAGATGTGCTGGACGTGGCTTGCGGCACAGGAAATGTAGCGATTCCGGCGGCGCGGAAAGGGGCGCGCGTCATCGGAGTGGATATCGCGACCAATCTGCTGGAACAGGCGCGAGCCCGGGCGTCGAGCGAGGGGGTGCACGCGGAGTTTCGGGAAGGGGACGCGGAGAAACTCGAGTTTCCGGATGGTCAATTCGATTGGGTGGTTTCGATGTTTGGCGCAATGTTCGCTCCGCGACCGGCGATGGTGGCCGCTGAATTGGTGCGCGTCTGCCGGCCAACTGGGGAGATCGCGATGGCGAATTGGACCCCGGGCGGCTTCGTGGGAAAAATGTTTGCGGTAACTGGGCGACACGTGCCGCCTCCGCCGGGTATTGAGGCGCCGGTGCTGTGGGGGAGCGAAGAAGTGGTGACCGAGCGGTTTGGAAAATTGGGTTGGAAGGTGGAAACTTCGCGGCAGATGCTGAACTTTAAATATCCGTTTGACGCGGCAGGGGTGGTGCAATTTTTCCGAGATTATTTTGGGCCGACGAAAGTGGCTTTCTCAAGATTGGATGAAGCAGGACAGGCGGGTTTGGCGAAGGATCTGGAAAAACATTGGGCGGAACATAATGAAGGACCGCCCAGCGAGATTCAAATCAAAGCGGAATATCTGGAGGTTCGCGCGCGGAGAGGGTGAGGGCCTGTCTGAGTCGGATATAAAAAAAGCGTTACAGTCACATGTTCAAAGTCCCGACGTGAAACTAGGTATGTGGGGCACGCGGGTTTCAGTGTGAGACGACCCCATAACCCACTGACGAATTTGAATTGGGGGATGAGGTTAGTTCTTGCGCAGTATGGATGAAAAAGCGTCATTCAAAAGCATCGTGGCTACCGCTTCGATGTCGGGACTGAGTTGGCGGTCGTTGGTGAGTTGCGGCGATTTTTGGCGAACGGCGGCGTAGGCTTGTTTGGCGAAGGTCCCGGTTTGGAGTGGGGACTGAAGATCGATTCCCTGGCAAGCGCAGAGCAATTCGATGGCGATGGTATGGCGCAGATTTGTGAGCATGCGCTGGAGACGGCGTGCGCCGCTCATGCCCATGGACACGTAATCTTCCTGATTACCTGAAGTGGAAATCGAATCTACCGAATGAGGAGTGGCCAGTGCTTTGTTTTCGCTGGTGAGCGCGGCGGCGGTGACCTGCGCGATCATGAATCCGGAATTCAATCCAGGCTCGGGAGTGAGAAACGCCGGCAACATGCTGGTCAGCGGATTGGTCATCTGCTCGATGCGGCGCTCGCTGATGCCGCCAAGGGTGGCGACCGCGATGGCGACTTGATCGGCGGCCATGGCGAGCGGTTGACCGTGAAAATTTCCGCCGCTGACAATGTCGCCCTTGCCGGTTAGCGCGCTATTGCGCGCGCCCGAAGAACTCGCGGCGTCACTATTTCGTGCGTCCATGCCTTCCGCAAAAACCAGCGGGTTGTCGGTCGCGCTGTTCAGCTCGACCTCGGCCATGGCTCGCGCCTGGGCCAGCGAGTCGCGCACAGCGCCGTGAACCTGCGGAGTGCATCGCAAGCTGTAGGCATCCTGCACGCGCGGATCTTTCGTGCTCGAACGGTGGGACTCGCGGATCTGGCTGCCCTCATTCAGCAGCGCGAGGTTGCCCGCGGTGATCGCGGCGCCGCGGTACGCACGCGCCTGCATAATGCGCGGATCGAATGCGCCGGGGCTTCCGCGCAAGGCGTCAAGAGAAAGCGCAGCAGCAACGTCGGCGGCATCCGTGAGGAGGTCCGCTTCAAAGAGAGCCAGGCTTAACAGCGCCAGCATTCCTTGCGTGCCGTTCAGCAGCGAAAGACCTTCCTTCGCTTCGAGTGCGACCGGCGTGATTCCTGCGCGTTGCATCGCGACGGAGCCATCGAGTGCTTCGCCTCTATAAAACGCGCGGCCTTCCCCGATAACCACTTGCGCCAAGTGCGCCAACGGAGCGAGATCGCCAGATGCTCCGACCGATCCTTGCGAGGGAATAATCGGATGAACTTTGGCATTCAGCATCTTGCAGAGGGTGTCGACAACCCGCGGGCGAATGCCACTTAAGCCCTTGGCCAGCGCGTTCGCGCGCAACAACATCATCGCGCGGGTTTCACTCTCGCTCAGTGGTTGGCCAACGCCGCAGGAGTGCGAGCGCACGAGATTTACTTGCAGCTGTTTTACTTGTTCGGTGGAGATACGCACTGAAGCGAGTTTGCCGAACCCGGTGTTGATGCCATAGGCCGTCGCGCCGGACGCGAGCAAGTGATCGACAACCGCGCGGGAAGCGTTCATGCGTTCGATCGCCGCAGGGTGAAGGGATACTGTTTCACCACGCAGCGCCACATCGCGCAATTGTTCAAACGTAAGATTGTTGCCGGTCAGGATGACGCTCATGGCCTGCTACCGACCGATTTGTGAAGGGCGGGCTCGCCGGCAGTCGATTTCGTTGCGGCAGCGGCGGTCGCGAAAACGCTGCGATATTTATCCGGCAAGAGCTTTGGCCGTCCGTTGCTGCCGCAGATCACGTGAGTGGTCTCGCCGGTGGCGAGCAGGTGCTCGTCACGATCGCGAAATATTTGGTAGGAAAAGCGAATGGTGCGGTTTCGCGTTTCCGCGATCCGCGTACGGATACGCAAGACATCGTCGTAACGCGCGGGATGCAGGTAACGGCAGTGGGCTTCCGCTACGACGATGTGGCAATCGTCGGCAACTTCCATGTTTTTGTACTCGATGCCCAGCGAGCGAATCATCTCCACACGCCCCACCTCAAACCACACGAGGTAATTGGCGTGGTATACGACGCCCATTTGATCGGTCTCGGCATAGCGCACGCGCACAGAAGCGTCGTGGTATTCAAGCATTCGCACTCCTGCAAAATGTTTCAGCGTCCACGTTCACTCCGTATCGCCGTGCCAATTGGGTTTGCGCTTTTCCAGGAATGACGCCAGGCCTTCTTTGAAATCCGGCGTGCAACGGATGCGCGCGTTTTCCAAAACGGCGCGTTCGAGGTCGGCATCGACTCCGGCTGCGGCCGCGGTGGTCATCAAACGTTTCGCGCGCGTTAGACTGCTCGGGCTAGCTTCGATCAAAACGGCGGCTAGCTCTGCGGCGCGCTCCTGCAATCGCTCCGGCTCGACGATTTCTGTAACCAGGCCCATGAATTTCGCTTCCTCTGCTGAAATCATTCGTCCGGTGAGCAGCAAATCACGGGCGCGCTTTTCGCCAACCTGGCGGGTCAGGAAGACCGAGACAATCGCGGGCAAGAATCCGATTTTTACTTCGGTATACCCGAATTTAGATTCCGGCGTCGCAAGTGTGAAATCGCACAACGTGGCGATGCCGCACCCTCCGGCGAGCGCTGCGCCGTTTACCGCGGCAATCAACGGCTTGGAAAAACTCCAGATGCGGCGGAACATTCGCGCCATTCGCCGGGAGTCCTCCATGTTTTGTTGCGGCGATTGCCGCGCAATGGCGGAGAGCATCTCCAGGTCCATGCCTGCGCTAAACGCTTTCCCCGCACCGCTGAGAATTCCCACGCGCGCGTGACTTTTTTCAATGATGTCGAACGCGGATTGCAGTTCGGCGAGCATCTTGGTGGAAATGGCGTTGCGCTTGTCGGGACGATTCAGCGTCAGGAGCGCAAGCTCCCCGGGAAATTCCAGCTGCAGCGTTTCAAACATGGCGAATCCTCTCTGCCGTTCGCGGTGCCGGACAATTATCGACTACTGAACCATCGGCGCGTGTGCGTATCTGGAGCGAATTTCGTTGGTCATTCGCAGCAGCGCGCCGAGTTGCGCGACATCGCCGCCGGGATCGCCGCCGGCCTTGCGCACCGCGGCAAGCACGTCTTCCGTGGCAATATTGCCGACCAGATTATCTCCAGCAAAAGGGCAGCCGCCGAGTCCGGTCAGCGTAGAATCGAAACGGCGGCAACCAGCTTCATAGGCCGCGAGGATTTTTTCTTCCGCTTGTTCCGGCCTGCTGTGCAAATGTACGCCAAGTTCGATTCCCGCGACATGATCCTTCACGCTGCGATACACATCTCCGACCATCGCAGGAGTAGCATTGCCCACGGTATCCGCGAGCGAAACCGTGCGAATGCGAATATCTTTGAGCCATTCGAGCGTTTCCGCCACAATTTCCGGCCCCCAAGGCTCATCGTAGGGATTTCCGAAGGCCATGGAAATATAAATAACCAGCCCGCGGTTGGCGGCAGCAGTGTCTTTCTTCAATTTTTCCACCAGCAGACGCGACTCGTTGCGCGTCATGTTGGCATTAGCCCGGCGAAAATATGCGGAAACCGAGTACGGATACCCGATGGTGGTGATGCCCGGAACCGCCAGCGCGCGTTCGAGGCCCTTCTCGTTTACCACGATGCCAATAATTTCCGGCGCATCCGCTGCGGCGGGGAGCGAGGCGTGCAGTTGCTGCATCACTGCCTCGCTGTCGGACATTTGTTTGACGTGCTTGGGAGAAACAAAACTTACCGCGTCAATATGCTTGAAGCCAGCGGCGACGAGCGCTTTCAGATATTCCACTTTGTATTCCGTGGGGATGAATTCGGGCAACCCCTGCCACGCATCGCGCGGGCACTCCACCAATTTCACGGTTTCCATTTAGGTTTGCAATACTCCGGTTTTAAATTCGCGAACTTCAGGATTCAACGCGGCGGCTTTCAGCGCCCAGATCAAGGCGTCGCGCGTGTGCGCCGGATCGATGATGGCATCCACCCAAAGACGCGCCGCAGCATAGCGCGGATCGGTTTGCTTTTCGT
>CAXMLS010000570.1:0-2691 GCA_964194235.1 uncultured bacterium
CCAGCCACCCAAAACACGGTCTACCACCCCGCCTTCATTTACAAAGCGCTTGCCACGTCCGACCGGAAGTTCATAGAAGAAACTCGCAACCAGAGATTGGGGCGTATCGAGTTGGCTTACGGCCTTTTCCGCGCCACGATTATAGGAATTCTGCCCGATGAAACTGTTCGTGCCGATAAAGCCGGAAACGCCAGGCCCTGCGGAATCGGCATCGGTAATATTCTTCGAGACGGTATAGGAGACAAGGAAGCTGAGCCCTTTGGCGAAGCGTTTGTTCAATTGCAATTGCATAGCGTGATACGTGGAATTGCCGGTGCGATCTGGGGTAAAGGAATTATCTTCCTGATTGAAATCGCCGTATTGAGGGAATGGCCGGAGAAGTTGATTAATATTTCCGCTGAATGTTGCGTAAGGGAGCACGATGCCGGCAGCAGAAGCGTTTGGACAAGTGGCATCCGCGAGACATGATGCTTTCATTGTCAGTTCGTTGCCGAGTGATAGAAAGGATGGACTGGTCTGGTTTGGAATAATGTTCAGTGCCGGCAGGTGCGTGCCTTTGGACCCGACATAGGCAACGCTCAATACCATGTTCGCCATGATTTGCCGCTGTATGTCCAGGTTCCAGGTTTGTATATCGGCAGGCCTTCCGCTATCGCGAGGCACATAAATCACTCCATTGCTACCATTCTGCGCATCAGGGGTGAAGGGACCGGACGCGGGAAATATGCGCGTCACACCGTTGTCAATTTGTGTAGGACCGCCGTTAGTAACGTTCACGGTCTGACGATTAAAGAATCCCAGACCGTCCTGGTCCGCGAAGGATCCTTCCTTGAGCGGTTCGTAGAATATGCCGTAACCGCCGCGAAGCACGGTCTTATCGTTGACACTATAGGCAAAGCCGATGCGTGGACCGATGGCTTTTTTATAGGCATCCTGTGGCCGCTGCCGTCCGTTGCGACCGGTCCCCGCTCCGAAATAGGTATAGGCACCAAGAAGATTACCCGCGCCGGGATTCGGAAGCGTTGGGTCCACCATCGAGAAACGATTGAAAGCCTCGGACGCCGGAATATCGAGGTCGTAACGCACGCCGTAGTTGAGGGTCAAACGCGACGTCAACTTATAGGTGTCCTGTCCGTAGATGGACAAATCCTTGTATCGCACACCGCTAAAGGCTCCGTAGTTTAGCGTGACCGTATCCGCAAGGCCGAAAAGCGCGCTGGCCACCGGATCACCGCCTGCGCCATTCAAACTCGTTTGCGCGGCATTGAAATCGAATTCGCCCGAGGACTGGGTCAAGCGGCGAACGTTAAATTGCAGCAAGCGTGCTCCACCGCCGAATTTAAAATTGTGCTTACCGGTGACCCAACTGACGGAATCATTCAACTGGTAAACATTGTCCGCGAATTGCGAATCGCCGCAGTTATTCAACTGCTCCTGGTATGGGCTGCCCGTAAACTTGAAGCAGGGAAAAGTGGTGTTCTGCACGCCCTGGAGTCCGATCTTTTCCGGGAACCCCTGGCCGAGGGTATTGGAAACCTCACCGCGGAACCGACGGCTGAATCCAAAGAGAAACTGGTTGACCACGGTTGGGCTGAAAATGTAGTTGTCGCTGAAACGCACATAACGAGTGCTTTGCGGCGTGTGCGAGCCGAATAGCGGCCCCAAATCCGAGGTGCCCCCGGTATTGGTGTTGTCATAGTCAAAACCGCCGGAAATACGATGCTTTTCGGTAAAGGCGTGGTCGATCTTAATGTCAAAAAGATTGGCGGTCGTGCTCGAAAGAGAGTGATCGATAACATTGTTGGTGAGGCTGCCATTGGTTTTCGGGAGTAGTCCGAACACATTGGTAATCACCTTGCTCGGTGTGAAATTTGGATCGTTCGTCAGGATATTGCCAGGAATTGGGTTGTGTGTGACGGGATCGTACAGTTGTACGGGGGTAGTTTGGTTAAGAAGGGCAGAAAAGTCACCGGAGCGGAAAGCTTCGTTCGGAAGGCTTCGCGTTCCGGTGCCCCCGGTTTTAAACCTAAATCCTTCGTAGGCAAAGAAAAAGAAAGTCTTGTCTTTCCCGTGGTAAACATGAGGGAAGTAAACGGGACCGCCCACCGTAAAGCCAAAATCATTTTGTGTATTGACGGACTTGGGCTGCTTCAGCGTGTTGTTTTTCCAGCTGTTGGCGTCCAGCGCGCGATTACGGAAATAATCATAGACGGAGGCGTGCAGATTGTTTGTGCCGGATTTTACGGTGAGGCTGATAATCCCATCACCGGACTCACCAAATTCGGGCGAGAAGTTGCTTTGCAGCACTTTGAATTCTTGCACGGCGTCAGTAGAAACACCTTTGTTCCACTGAGTATTGGGAGAAACCAGGGAAATGGACACGCCATCGACGAGAATGTCCGTCCCACCTTCCTGGCCGCCGTTCACTTTAAAATCGTCGCTCGCATTGCTTCCCGGGTTGTTATCTACGTTGCCGACGAATCCGGGGATCAGGGTGATGAACTGAACCGGGTTGCGAATAGTTCCGGAGACTTCCAGGGGAAGGTTCGATACCAAGGTAGTTTCGACCGTGGCACCGATGTCGGAGGTGGCCGTTTCCAATTGGCTGGCATCAGCAATGACCGTAACGTTGTCGGTCACGGCGCCTAGCTGCATTTGGATATCCAAGGCCACGGTAGTGCCGGTAGGCAC
>CAXMLS010000571.1:0-3291 GCA_964194235.1 uncultured bacterium
GATGTGTATAAGAGACAGACCTTAAACAATACCGAGCGGCTTGGCGACTTCCACCAGCGTATCCGCCGCTCGCAAAAGATGTTCGCGCTTGTGGGCCGCGCTTACGATCGCACGCAGTCGCGCCTTGCCTTCCGCGACCGTGGGGTAACCGACGGCAGGCGCAAACACACCAGCGTCAAAAAGTTTACGCGAAAACTCAAACGCCTTGGCGGCTTCGCCTACGTGAATCGGAATAATAGGTGTCTCGGTGACCTGAAATTGAAACCCTCGTTTTTTCAGTTCCCGTTTGAAAAATTTGGTGTTGCTCCACAGGCGCTTCACCAGCTTCTCGCCTTCCGGCGAATCCAGCAGCGTGAACGCCGCCCGGCATGCCGCAGCCGTGGCCGGCGGATGCGAAGTGGAAAAAAGAAACGGGCGCGCGCGGAGATAAAGATAGTCGATCATGTCGCGCGATCCGCACACATACCCGCCCATGGAACCGATGGCCTTGCTTAGCGTGCCCACTTGAATATGCACGCGGCCGTGGCAATTGAAATGGTCTACGGTGCCTCTTCCCCCGCGGCCCAAAACACCCGAAGAGTGCGCGTCGTCGATCATCATGATGCAATTGTATTTTTCAGCGAGATCGCAAAGCTGCGGCAGTGGCGCAATATCTCCGTCCATGGAAAAAACGCCGTCGGTAATGATCAGCTTGTGGCCGTTCCAGCCGGCGGTCTCTTCCAGGATGCGCCCGCAATCCTTCACGTCTTTATGTTTGAAAACTTTGATGGTGGCTTTGGAAAGGCGCGCGCCGTCGATGATCGACGCATGGTTCAGCTCATCGGAAATGATCAGGTCTTGCTTACCCAACACCCCGGCCACCGTGCCCGCGTTCGCGGTAAAACCCGACTGAAACACTACGCAGGCTTCCACATTCTTGAAGCGCGCAATCTGCTCTTCCAGTTCCATGTGCAGCTTCATGGTGCCCGCAATGGTGCGCACCGCCCCTGCTCCCACGCCATATTTTCTGGTGGCCTCCAACGCGGCTTTGCGTAAAGCCTTGTGAGTGGTCAACCCCAGATAATTATTCGACGCCAGGTTGATGACTTCGCGCCCGTCAAAAACACACACCGCTTTTTGCTCGCCGTCCAGCACGCGAAGCTTGGGCGCGACGCCCTTGCTGCGAAGATCGCGAAGCTGGTCGGAAATATATTGCAGCGGCTGCTGCTTGGCGGAATTCGTGGCGGTGTCGCTCATGACAGAACTCCTTGCGGAGATAATCAAAGTTAATTTTTCAGCAGCGAGGTTTAACGTGGCCGGCGCGCACGAGACGCGATGCAATCGCTATATAAATGACATCCCTTGTCCTCTTTAGCGCGGAACTCCATTGGGATATAGCAAAATCTTCCCGGCCAATCCGCCGCGCAGCAGCGTAAACGCGCTTTCAAATTTCTCCAGCGAACTGCGTTCTCCGAATAATGGATCGAGATTCAAGCGTCCGGCCTTCAGCAACGCGGTCATCTGGACCCATGTTTCATACATGCGCCGACCGTAAATTCCCTGCACCGTGGCGCCCTTGAAAATCACATCATTCACCAGATCCAGCGGCACCGATTCCGTGGGAATGCCCAGCAGCGATGCCCTGCCGCCGGCACGCAGCGCCTTAAATCCCAACTGAATCGCGGAGGGATTGCCGGACATTTCGAGTAATACGTCGACGCCTGTTCCACCCGTATCCGCAAGTATGCGCGTGACCGCGTTTTCGGCTGCGGGATCGATCACCACGTCCGCCCCCATTGTTTTCGCCATGGACCGCCGTTCCGCGTTGGTTTCCGTGGCGAACACCGTCGAGCTTCCGCACGCCTTCGCGACAGCAATCGCCATTAATCCGATGGGCCCGCATCCGGTAACCAGAACGGTCTGCCCGGCGATCGCTCCCGCAAGCACGGTGTGCACCGCGTTGCCGAGCGGATCGAGAATCGCGCCGTAATGTTCGGGAATTGCCGGATCGAGTTTCCAGATGTTCGACGCTGGAATTTTAACAAACTCGGCGAACGCGCCATCGCGATCGATTCCAATGATGCGCAGATTCTGGCAGATGTGCGCTTCGCCCAGCCTGCACTGGTGGCAGTGGCCGCAGTTCAGGTGCATCTCGGCGCTCACCAAAACGCCTGGCTTCACCGCCGTGACTTCTTCGCCCACGCTCTCGACGACTCCGCTGAATTCGTGTCCCAGCGTGACGGGCGGCTTGATGCGTCCTTGCGACCAGCGATCCCATCCGTAAATGTGCAGGTCCGTGCCGCAAATGGACGCAGCAGTTACGCGCACCAACGCGTCTGTGGGCCCAACGCTCGGCCACGGAACATTCTCAAAGGAAAGTCCGGGGCCCGCCTGCATCTTGCGCAAGGCCTTCATTTGCCCAGACTTAGTGGCAGACATCCAGAGCGGCTCCTCAACGTGGCGTAACTTTTGGATGGTAGCACACAAGTTCCGCCGAGTGACTCACACGCCATTTTAGCAGTGGAGGCATTCATGAATGGACATGCCGCCACCGACTTCGCATCTGATTTCCGAAACACAATTCGCATTACTCCTTTAACCACGAACCCTGTCGTGATAATCTCTCCCCGCTATGATTCCCATCGCCACCAAGCGAATTACCACTACGCCGTCGACTACGACGACGCCGACCAGGCACGCTTCGGGCGAGTGGCGAAACAGCTAGCAATAGCAAAAGTTTCCAACCCACCGCCGGAAGCCCTGGCGGTGGGTTTTTTATTTCACCTGCCTCCAGAAAGCTCCGGCGGAATTCAGGAGCCGATAGCATGAGTAACGATGCATTGAGCGGCAACGCGACAAATAAAGCCCCCGAAAAAAAATGGCGTGCCGGCGTGCTGGGAGCCACGGGCCTGGTGGGTCAGCGCCTGGTTAGCCTGCTCGCCAATCATCCCTGGTTTGAATTAACCGAAGTCGCCGCGTCCGAACGCTCTTCCGGCAAACGCTACGCCGAGGCTGTCCGCTGGCACCTCAATACACCGATTCCAGACGCAGCGCGCAATCTGGTGGTAAAAGGTCTTGAGCCCACCCTCGATTGCGATTTTGTTTTTTCCGCGCTGGATTCGTCCGTCGCCGGAACCGCGGAAGAAGATTTTGCGCGCGCCGGTTATCCCGTCGTCAGCAATTCCAAGAATCACCGCATGGATCCCGATGTTCCCTTGCTGATTCCGGAGGTGAATGCCGCGCATCTCGACGCCATCGCGCAACAGCAAAAAAATCGTGGGTACAGCACAGGGTCTGTCTCTTATACACATC
>CAXMLS010000572.1:0-3495 GCA_964194235.1 uncultured bacterium
CCGCAGCGGGATCCGCCTAGTGGTGGGGCAGGCAGCAAGCATCGATTTTCTGTTACACGTCGGAGCGGTGAAGTCGCAAGTGACGGTCAAGGGGGACGTTCCCATCGTGAACACCACCACGCGAGATATTTCCGGCCTGGTCGGAGAACAGCAAGTGAAGCAACTTCCCTTAAACGGACGCAGCTATGATCTGTTGCTCACGTTGAATCCTGGCATCGTCAATTTTACTTCGCAGAAAACCGGCGGCACGGGAATATCCAACTCCACGACGGCAAATAATTTTGCCGTGTCCGGCAACCGGCCGCAGCAAAACTTGTTCCTGCTGAACGGCGTGGAATACACCGGGGCCGCGGAGAACAACATGCAGCCGGGGGGCACAAGCGGGATGTTGCTGGGCGTGGACGCAGTGCGCGAATTCAATGTGCAGCGCGATTCGTACAGCGCGGAATTGGGGAAACGTCCCGGCGGCCAGGTGATTATTTTGACGCAATCGGGGAGCAACCAGTGGCACGGGGCGGTGTTTGAGTTTCTGCGCAACAATGCGCTGGATGCAGCAAACTTTTTCGATCAGGGCTCCGCGCCGCCCTTTCAGCGCAATCAATTTGGTGGTTCGCTTGGTGGGCCGCTCCGTAAGGATAAAATATTTATTTTTGGTAACTACGAGGGATTCCGGCAACACCTGCACCAGACCTCCGCGGCATTCGTACCGGACGCGGCGTCGCGGGCGGCCGCGGTAGCGAGTGTTAAACCGCTTTTAAATTTGTGGATCACCCCGCCGCCCGGCGCGCCGGACTTCAACGGGATCGCGGAAGTATTCAGCAGCCCGCTGCAAACCATTCGGGAAGATTTCGGCACCGTGCGCGTGGACGACATTCTTTCGGGGAAAGATTCACTCGCAGCGGTGTACACCATCGACGACGGCGGCGACGTGACGGCAACTCCCGGCAATCCGTACAGCTCCGATATTGTGACGCTGCGCGAGCAGGTGCTTAGCCTGGAAGAGACACACGTTTTTTCACCGAAACTTTTGAATAATGCGCGCTTGGGTTTTTCACGCGCGAGATATTTTTTTACCGGGTTGCCCACGCCGGGCACTCCCGCGGCCAGCGTGCCGGGATTTTTGCTCGGCCATGCGGTCGGCGCGGTGGTGGTTGGCGGAAGCGCGGCGTCAAATCCGCAAGCGACCATTGGCCTGGCGGGCAGCAACAATGGCAGCAATCTGCCGATCGCACGCAATTTATTTACCTTCGAGGACCGCGTAACGCTAACCGCCGGCCGGCACCAGCTAAGTTTTGGCGCATGGCTGCAGCGCTTCCAATCGAACGAGACGATTGCGCTCAGTCAATACGGGCAGGCGACGTTCAGCAGCTTGAAAACGTTTTTGCAGGGGACCACGTCCAGCTTTTTGTTCGATCCCGCGCCGACGGAGATGAACTGGCGCTCGCTGCTGGGCGCTGTTTATTTTGAAGATGTGATCCGGGTAAGTCCGAAGCTTACGTTGTCGCTGGGATTCCGCGATGAATTCACCACCGGATGGAATGAAGCGCACGGCCGAGCCGCGAACTACACGTTCAGCGACGGAATTATTTCTACGCAACCGCGCGTGGGAAATTCGGAATTTACGGTGAACAACGCAAAGTTTCTGCCGCAGCCGCGAATCGGTGTGGCGTGGAGCCCATTCGGCCGGAAAACCGTGTTTCGCGCGGGATTCGGCATGTACAACGATCTGCAGGATGCGCTCGGTTACCGCGCGGATCAAAACGCGCCATTTAATCCGACGTACAGCATCGCGGCATTGCCGGTGTCGAAGCTGCCGATCGATCCGAGCGCGCCCGTGCCCGCGGGTGCGAAGCTGGTGCCGGGAGGAGTACAACCGGATTTACAAACACCCACGCTGATTTCCTATTCGCTGCGCGTGGAACGGGAACTTTCCGCGAACACGTCTTTGACCGTGGGTTATGTCGGCTCGCACGGGTACCATGAAATTATCGGCATCGACGCGAATGAACCCTTTCCGGTGATTTGCCCGGCGTCGCCGTGCCCGGCAAATTATCCTGCGACTTTTCCGGCGGGCTTAGCGAATACGCCGGTGCCCGCGGGAACGTATTACGTACCGACCACCAAGAGAGCAAATCCGGCCATCGCAAATACCTGGACATGGTTTTCGGAGGGAAATAGTTCCTACCATTCGCTACAGGTGGACGTGAATCATCGCTTCGGTGCAGGGTTTTCGCTGCGCGGCGTTTATACGTTTTCAAAGGCTCTGGATGATGGCGATTCCTTAAACGCCACGACTTCGGGCGGCGGACCGGCGCTGGCTGCGAATCCGTTTAATTTGCGCGCGGACTGGGGCCCGGCGACGTACGACATAACAAACGTGGCGGGAATCAATGCGACGTACGCGCTGCCGATCGGCAAGGGGAAGCGTTTTTTTGGGGACCTGAACGGCGCAGCGAATGCGATTGTGGGCGGCTGGACGGCGAATTCGGTGGTGACAATACAGGGCGGCTTCCCGTTTTCTCCGCAGCTCAGCTACAACCCATCGAACAATGGCGACACGCGCAATCCGGTGCGCCCGTTCGCGAATCCCGCGTTTACGGGACCGGTGATTATTGGATCGCCGAACCAGTGGTTTAATCCCGCGGCGTTTCTGGCGCCGACAAATATTCCGGCGAACGGCGGATTTTACGGCAACCTTGGGCGCGACACGCTGCGCGGTCCGGGCCTGGGTACGTGGGATTTTTCCGTGCTGAAGGACACACAGATTCGCGAGCGGTTGCGGCTGCAATTTCGCGCGGAGATTTTCAATCTGCTGAATCGCGCCAATTTCAATACGCCAAATTCCGTGGTGTTTACTCCGGCGGGAGTTTCGCCGACTGCGGGAGTAATTACCAGCACGTCCACCACGGCGCGTCAGGTGCAATTTGGTTTGAAGCTGCTTTGGTGATGGCAGCGCGCAGGCTTCGACCGCGCGGTGGCTGTCCGGTTATTTCAAAGCCCGGGTTGCGTTCTTCACTGCTCGTCCGATATTGCCCAGGCAACATTTCCCAGATGGATTTTTAACTTCACAAGCGCAATTGCCGGCCTTGATTTCGGCCCTAATGTTCTCAGCAATCGTGGAACGGCCCGTTACTGCTAACTCGTCCTCGATGTTTTGCTGTGTGAATCCAAAGCAGTAGCAGAGAGGAATTGGAGGAGCGGATTGCTTGGCACCGACGGTGATCAGCAGATCGGCGCGACTGAAGATGGGAGCTTTTGGGTGGGAAGCAAAATAAACCACATCGCAGTCAGGTGCTTCACAAAAGTAGTATTGGGCACTGGGCATCTCCAGAGGGAGGGTGCGGACGAGGCTTTTCACCGTTAGTGTGTCCACCTTTCTGGAACGCGCCCCATTCGCGGGACACGCCATTATTCCTGGTCCACTACACGAGTTTGCGTTTGTGGAAGAACAGTCTGACATACGGATCTCTCCTGTGCGCCGGTTAAACCGGCGAG
>CAXMLS010000573.1:0-3147 GCA_964194235.1 uncultured bacterium
AGATGTGTATAAGAGACAGATTCAGACCGTTGAAATATTGAAAGCGGTTTCCGGGATAATAAAATAACTGCGGCGCATTGCGGTCCAGGGTCACCCCGCACGGGCTGAAATTTCTGGGAGTAGTTCCGCCAATATGCTTGCGCAGTACTCCCGCCAGGTTCGTCCAGCGGAAGATTTGCTCGCCCTCCGCGTTCGTTTCGAGGACGCTTAGCCCGGCAGTTCCTGCGGTGCAAAGTTCGAGCGCCGCCTCCAGCAACGTGTCGATTAACTTGGCGGGAGAAGTTGCCATAACGTTGGCGAGGTCGCGCAAGGCTATGTTTTCTTCGCGGGCATTTTGCTTTCGCCGGCGCCGCGAATGCAGCTTATAGGTAACCAGAATTTCTTCCAGCGTTGCAGACTCGCTCGGTGCAGCCACAGCTGTTCGCTGCGATAGACGCGTCAGTCTCGCGCCTCGGCGTCGAGAATTTCGTTGGCTGGGCTCAAGGTTGTTCATCGCTATTGCTCACTCTCCTGGGCGCCCATTTTCTGCCCATTGGAAGACACTTTGCCGTTTTACAGATCGCGGTTACGCCGAACAAAACAGGGCCTGATCCTGAATTAGAAACTCGATTTAAAATTCATGGCCGGAGAATTACAGAATCCGCAACTTCGCCCTCAGCGAAGAGTTTATGAGCCGTTCCGCTCGCGCCCTTTTTGCAAAGTGCGCGAGCGGGCGAGTAGCGTTTTGCAGACATTTGCAATTCCGAACACATTGCAATGCGCCATCAGCGTGGCTCCTCGGTATCCTTCGCCAAGTGTTTATGGAGCTAACTTCCGTACCCAAAGAATCGCGTAAAACGAAGTAGTAATTCTGTCCCAAATTAGACATTCTTGAATTTATTCCAAATTGGACATGCTCCACGAGCGGCCTCGTGCCTGCCAGGGCTTCGCCCAGAATTAGAATTTCTTAATGCCGCGTCGGAGAGGAATTCTTTGCCACTTACAACTGCTCTAGTCGTGCAGGGTCATGTTAATGAGGGAATTGTGAATTTCCAATCCGCCGTTGTAGTGAATAAAGCCCAGCTTCCTGAACTTATTCATAAACTGATTGATGTGCGGCCGCGTCGTGCCCACCATTTGCGCCAGGGTTTCGTGGCTTATCTTCGGAATACGTTCCGGCTGGCCTTCTTTACCGTAGCGCGAGAGCAGCAACAGAACACGCGCCAGGCGTCGCTCGCTGGAGTTAAAAAGCTGATCCACCAGGTCCGCTTCGTAGCGGATGTTGCGCGCCAGCACATAGGCGATGAAAAATTCGGAAAAATCGTGGTGCTCGTGAAGAGCCGTGATTATCACGGACTTGTCAATTTTCAAAAGTGCGCAGTCGCTGATCGCCGTCGCGGTCATCATGCGCATGGTTTGCCCTGCTATGCACCCCTCACCGAAGAAACTGTCTTCGTTAAGGACTCCAATAATCGCGGCCTTCCCTTGGTGGGATGTCACCGTGAGCTTTATCCGGCCTTTTTGCGTGTAAAAGACGGTCGCGGCCGGGTCTCCCTGCACAAAGACATTGCTCTTCTTGCGATATTCGACGACTTGCGTTTTCGTGGAAAGGCTCTGCAGGAAGCTGTCGATGTCAAAACGCGAGAGGGAGCGTTTCTGTGGAAGGGAACGCTTCGCAGGGTTTTTCGGGCTTTTCATGGGGGCTGGCGCCACCGGCACTGGACCAGCTAGGAAGACGCTCTTCACTAGTCACCGTTGATGACAGCCTGAGTGTACTCGCTTGCGGGGGTTTTACAACACTAAACGCGTGATGCGGCGTAATAGGCATGCACCACCCATTACAGTCCTGACGGCTGGTAGTCGAGATGGTAATCGGGGCCATGAAATACCTCCAATGCATGCATCAGTCGTGACGAAGCCAGCAGGCCGCGCACAATTGTGATTTCGCTGTTCAGATGCGCACAAGCTGCGGAAAGGTTTTGATAATTTGAATTTCAACGATGAAAAGTTGCGCACTACTGCAATTTCGCGTACTCCGCTTTGCCTTGCACCAGCGCAGGCACATCGGCATCAGCGTCCTTCCACGTCGCCAGAAAATCCTGATAGGCCGTGCGCGCTTTTACCTTGTCGCCTTGCAGCGCGTACGCGCGCGCCATTTGTAATTGCGCCATCGGAATAAACACATTTCCGAAAGACAGGTATGGCCGCTCCATGATCTTTCTGAATTCCGCCGCCGCCTTTTCGCCATCCTTGTTCGCCAGATACGCCAGTCCACGAACATAGAGCGCCGCAAATGTAAAGCTCCCCAATGGTCCAGTGCCATAGTCTATTCGGTGCGAAGGCTCCAAAACCTTTAGGGCTCCATCAGCTTTCCCTTGCTGCGTGTCGATGATCGCTCGGACCATCGGTGCAAACTCTACGCGCGTAGAGAGGTCCTCCGGATATTCTTGCTCCAGCGCTGAGATTCCCTTCTGCGCCTTCGCCGCTTCTCCGCACATGGCCAGGGCAATAAAAGCGGGACCCCGGTTAAAACCCGATGGAAACCGCTCCAACGAAGCCAGCGCCTCCGCCCTTCCGGCGGTGCAATCGCCCACGATCCCCAGTCCGAGAGCTTCCTCCGCGTCGAGTCGCGCCGCAACCTCGCTCGCCGTCTCCTTCTCAGCGAGAGTCTTCGCCTCGGCAAAACTTTGGTGGGCCAGTTTCGTTTTCCCCTGGCCCATCTCAGTACGCGCCTTGACCGCGACAAGAAATCGCTCGTCCGCGCTCGCGTGTGCCGCTGTAAGCCGCCGCTCAACTTCCGCTTGATCGTTACGCTTGTACGCCATCATCAGCAGCACGCGACGCGTGCCGACTGAATCCAATTTCTTCGCTGCGGCTTCCTCCGCCAGCGTTCTGGCTTCTTCCAAACGGTTCAGTTCCACAAACGAGATAACCATGTCCAGGTAAGAAAATGAACTAGTTGGATCGAGTTTCATCTCCTCCAGCGCCATTTCCGCCTGTTTATCGAATTGTCCCAACGACGCATAGGCGCGCGCCAGGTTATTCAACGGGATGGTGTCTCGCGGGTACAACTTTCTCCACTGTTCGTAGGAAACGATGGTCTTATCGGTGTCACCGGACACTTCCTGGTAATAATGCCCCTCTATATATAGCCGTTCCCGCTCGCTG
>CAXMLS010000574.1:0-5247 GCA_964194235.1 uncultured bacterium
GATGTGTATAAGAGACAGGTGTATTTGTGATCGATCAAATACTGCGCGCACGCCAGGAAATCCGTAATGGTGTTTTCCTTTGTGCCCTTGCGGCCTCCGTTGTGCCAGTCTTCGCCATACTCTCCGCCGCCCCTCACATGCGCCACCGCCACCACCCCGCCGCGTTCCAGCCACGCCAGTGAACTCGGATCAAATCGTGGATCCAGAGTGATCCCGTACGATCCATACCCATGCAGGAGCGTCGGGTGCGAACCATTCAGCGGTAGTCCACGCTTGTGAACGATTGATAACGGCACCATAGTGCCGTCCGAAGCCTTGGCTTTCACTTCCTGAGATTCGATGCCAGAAAAATCCACAGGCGATGGCGGAATGATTTTTGTGTCCGCCAGGGTGTTGGTCTTCGCATCGTAATGAAAAAAGATCGACGACTTGGTCCACGAAGCCAGCCGCACAAAAACTCCCGGCTCGGCGGGATCCACGAAAATCTCCTGAATGGCGCCTTCAAACGGCAACTGGATTTCTTTTGCCGTAGCGCTGTCGTACGGCAAACGCCACAATCGTCCCAGGCCGCCATCGAGTTTCTGCACATATAGCGCATCGGCTGCCGCTTGCACGCCGGTCACTACTGCATCCGACGCCTGCATCACCACGCGCGCATGCGCCACTTCATCTTTCGGCAGATCGATGCTCGATACCTTGAAACGCGACGCCTCGTGATGCGAAAGCAAATACACTTTGTCGCCGTGAATGTCGAAGCCCGTTACCTCGTCACCAATGTCCGCAAGCTTTCGCCACGAAGCGCTCGCGTCGTGCAGGCTGTCGCGGCTCGTCACATAAATCGTCGCTTCGTTCTGTACCCCATGCGCCACCACGCCGAAAGCGTATTTCGATCCCGGAGGCAGTGAAACAAACGGAAAATCGCTGTCCGTCATGGTCACGCCGGACGATAGTCCGTTTCCGAAGATCGCTACATCTTTTTCCGGATCGTCTCCCACGTGATGCAAATAATCTTTGCTGTTCAGGTAGTACGTGCTGCGCGCTTCATCCGCTCCCGGTTTCTTCAACCGGTTATAGAAAAAACTGCGATTATCCGGCAGCCAGTACACCGCTCCAAATTGCGCGCGGTCAATGCTCGCGCCTACATCCTGGCCGTTGTTCGCGTCCAGCACATGCAGCACGCTGTTTTCCGACCCGCCCGGAGAGATGCCCACCGCCACCAGCTTGCCGTCCGGTGATGCCTGAAAATAATCGATCGAGTAGTGCACACCATTCGCCGTGCGCGTTTGCGGATCCAGCAGCAGCCGCTCCGCGCCATCGGCCCCTTCGCGCACATAAAGCCTTCGATTGTCTTCGCCGGCGCTCTGCTTGAGATAGAACCACCGGCCGGCAAATGCTTGCAGTCCGCTTACGCGAACGCCGCTGTCATCCAGTTGCGCGATGCGCGTGCGCAATTTTTCGCGCCCCGGTATGGCGTCCAGAATCCCGTGCGTGTAATCGTTCTGCGCCCGCATCCACGAAGCCACCTCCGGGCTCTTCAGATCCTCCAGCCAGCGATACGGGTCGGTAACTTCTGTACCGAAAAATGTTTCCTTTACGTCGCGCACCGGCGTCTCCGGAGGCGTCGGACGATTTGCGGTCGCTTGCTTCTGCGCCATCGCAGAACCCGCAGCCGCCAGAAGTAATGCGGTCGTCATTCCAATGTGCATTGCGCGCATATCAATTCCTCTTTCGCAAACAATTAAACTTCTGCTGGGCGGGGTATGCAGCGATTATACTTCACGGGTTTCACCCTGCGGACATCCGAATCTAGGAAGGTGATCATTCGAATGCCAGGCAGAAACGGATAAGACTATTCGAACGTTATACCTTATCGGTAAATACTTAAAGTAGTACTTCACTTGTCGGAGCGCCGACATTTACAGTGTTACTTGAGATGTCGGACTGCCGACATTTGCGGTAACGCTTGAGATTTTCCAGAAACCTGTTTTGCTCCCGCTAAACCTCCAACAGCGTGTCCTTCGCGACACTAAATCTGTTACTAGCTCATTCCGGCTTCCTGGCTATCCCCAACCGAAGTCCTGGAACGCCTAGCCATCTCCTCCTAGTCCGGCCCCTCTGCCGGTTCGATTGCGCCCCTGTACCCTGCCGCGTATCATTATTTGTTCATGCACCCGGCTCGGTTTCAGTTCTCCACTTCCCGTCCGTTATTCATCCGTTCCCTTTTTCATGTTCTCCTGATGTTCGCGTGTCTCCTGGCTGCGCCCAAGCCGTCGCACGCGCAGCGGCCTACGGAAATACTTCCGCTCGACCAGGTCCACGCCGGGATGCAAGGCTACGCCTACACGATATTTGCAGGTGACCAGATCGAGAAATTCGATTTGGAAGTGCTCGGCGTCATGCCCAATTTTATGGGCCCGCGGCAATCCATCATTCTCGTGCAGCTAAAAGGCCCGAAAGTTGAGCACACCGGTGTCGTTGCTGGCATGAGCGGCAGTCCCGTATACATCGAAGGCAAGCTGGCTGGCGCGCTTTCGCTAAAGCTCGGCGTCTTCACCAAAGAGCCCATCGCCGGAGTCACCCCGATCGCGGATGTCTTGAATCCCGCGGAGCAAAACAAGATATCGCCATCCAATTCGCCGCCTCCGAACGGCGCAACACCTTCAACTAGTCCACAGGCGCAAAACAATTCGCCGCAAATTAATCAGTCGCCGCAGCTCAATCAGCCGGCGCAAAACAATACGCCGCAATATTTTCCGTCGTCCGGTGTTCCCAATAATTACTCTGCCAGTGCATCCGGCAATTTCGGGGAACAGCACCTCACATTGCCGATCGGCTCAGCGCTCGAACCGATTCAGACTCCGCTGGTGTTTTCCGGTTTCCAGGCTTCCGCGATGCAGCAATTTTCCTCGCAGATTCAGGGCTACGGATTCGTAGCCGCACAGGGCGGTACCGCAACGCCACGTGCGGATGACTCGCAGCTGAAGCCCGGCGATATGGCCGGTATGGTTCTGGTGCAGGGCGACGCGTCAATAAACTCCGCGTGCACCGTCACCGCCGTGCAAGCTGACCGCGTTTATTTGTGCGGGCACCCCTTTCTAAGCTTAGGGAATGTGCAGATGCCCATGGCTCGCAGCCGCGTGCTAACTACTCTTTCTTCCGATCTCGCTTCCACCAAGATCGTAAATGTTGGCGGCACTATCGGCACCATAACCGGCGATCACATCACCGCGGTAACCGGAAAACTGGGCGCGCCGCCGTCCATGATTCCCCTCGACATCACGGTGGTTTCGGGTGGTGGAGAAAAAAATCTTCATTTCCAGCTGATCAATCATCCGCGTCTCACTCCGCTGTTGATCGCGCTTACCACCTTCAATGGCATCACGCAGAATTCGCTTTACGGCGAAGGAACTACCCTGCATCTGTCCGGCGAAATTCGTTTGCAGAATCATGCGCCGGTACAAATCGAAAATACTTTCGCGCCCGGCGACGCCCTGTCTCCCGACGGCTTGCCGATTGCGATTAGCATGCAAAACATCTTTTCCCGCCTCTTTACCAACAACTTTGAATCGGCAGGCATCGAGCGCGTTTCCTTGCGGGTAGAAAGCGTGCCGGGAAGGCATTCGTTCACGATCGAAAGCGCGTGGCTGGAAAAAGGCGAGGCCGTGCCAGGAGAAACTTTGCGCGTGCGCGTGCTGTTGCGTCCTTATCGCGGCGTGGCGCGCGTGGAAGAAACTACCGTTCGCGTTCCGGACCAGGTCGCGCACGGCAGCATGCTGCGCGTTCTTGTCAGCGACGCCGACATGCTCAATCGCGCGTCACATGGATTTGCAGCTGCCGGAAGCGGCGGTTCCACCGGTCTTGATCAACTCATCGCGCTGCTCAATCGCGAACGGCGCAACGACCGTTTGTACGTCGGATTGTTTGTGCCCTCTCCGACCATGCTCTGGGATGACAAGGAATTGCCTAACGTGCCGCTCTCTCAAATCAATATTGTGGATGGCCGCCCGGCACCGGGAAGCGTGCAAGTGCTCCGCGAATCGCTCGCCAGCGAAGCTTCCATCCCGCTCGGCGGTCCAGTCGCGGGGGTAATTTCTTTAAATCTGCAAATTCGATGAAGCGTCTTGAGAAAAGTTTTATGGAAAGCGCGATAAATTTTCTCGTCTTCCTGCAGCCAGGTGAAGGTCATAAATAGACAAATGCGAATTCGATCTTGGCGATTTTATTTGTTGTGTATTTTTGCTGTTTCGTGCACCTTTGCCGCGCGCGCGGAACATACGCGCCGCTGGCGCCTGACCACCTACGAAGAATTCATGAGGGGTACCGCGCACGGTGTGGCCGTGCGCAGCGATGGCCGCATCGAGCTTGCTCCCAAGTTCACGCTGATCGCCGACGCGGACGCGTCGTATCTGTGGGCCCTGCGCGTAGACGCCAAGGGAATTCTTTATGCCGGAGGAGGATCTCCGGCAAAAGTTTTTCGCTTCGATGCCGCAGGCAAGCCCCGCACGGTATTTGAGTCGTCGGACCTTTCTGCGCAAGCCATCGCCTTCGACGCACAAGGCAATCTCTATGTGGGCACTTCGCCCGACGGCAAGGTGTATCGTGTTACGGCATCCGGCGAGAAAACAGTATTTTTTGATCCGAAAACAAAATACATCTGGGACCTGGCATTCGCTTCGGACGGAACTCTGTACGTGGCTACCGGTGATAAAGGCCAGATTTTTACCGTAACACCCAACGGCAAGAGCGAACTTTTTTATTCCAGCGACGAAGCGCACATTCGAGTACTGGCGTTCGATCCCAAAGGCAACCTGATTGCCGGAACCGAACCCAGCGGAAGAGTACTGCGCGTTTCGCGAAATAAATCCGTAAATTCTCACGACAACAGGAAAGATTCCACGACGGACAATTCAACGGCGGAAGGTTTCGTGCTGTACGAAACATCGAAGCGCGAAATCACCGCGCTGGCCGTTGCGCCGGACGGAACCATTTACGCTTCCGCGATTGGCGAGAAGCAGCGCAATGTCACCACCACCGCTCCCTCCGCGGTGATCACGACTCCGCAAGGAAGCACAACAGTAACCAGCGGCCCGGTGATCACGTCGAGTCAGTCCACTTCGCAAACCGTTTTCGTGGCCTTCCCTCCCCTGCTTTCATCCAGCATTTATCGCATCAGCGCGGCAGGTGCCCCCGACGAACTTTGGACTTCGCGCGAAGACGTAGTTTATGGACTGTCTCTTATACACATCT